>NZ_JBHUZM010000222.1:0-8345 GCF_042667665.1 Streptomyces sp. NPDC057307
GGCCGGATCCGTCCCGGAACCCGGCCTCCACCGCCTCATCGGCAAGGGCCGTCAGCCGCGCAGGGCCTGGACCGCGGCGTCCAGCCGCTTGCCGAAGTCTCCGTCCGCCTGACGGAAGTTGTTGACCGCCCGCTCGGCGATGTCGTCGCGCGAGACCTGGGAGATGAACCCGGCCAGGTTGGCGACGAGTCGCGCCTTCTCGTCCTCCGACATCTGCCGGTAGAGGTTCCCGGCCTGCACGAAGTCGTTGTCCTCGGCGTGGACGGGGGCCTCGGTGTTGCCGGTGGTGCCGGTGACCGTAGTGGGCTGCCAGAGGGGCCTGTCCGTCTGGAACGGGCCGCCGAAGCTGTTCGGCTCGTAGTTCTTGGCGCCCTTGTGACGGCCGTCGTACAGCGAGCCGTCACGGCTGTTCGTCCGCGCCTCGGTGGCGTGCGGACGGTTCACCGGCAGATGGTCGGCGTTGATGCCGACGCGGTAGCGGTGGGCGTCGCCGTACGCGAAGAGACGGCCCTGGAGCATCTTGTCGGGCGACGGGCCGATGCCGGGGACGAAGTGCGCCGGGCTGAAGATCGACTGCTCGACCTCGGCGAAGATGTTCTCCGGGTTGCGGTTGAGCTCCAGCCTGCCGATCTCGACCGGCGGGTAGTCCTCGTGCGGCCAGACCTTGGTCAGGTCGAACGGGTTGAAGCGGTAAGTGGCCGCGTCCGCCGCAGGCATGACCTGGATCTGCACCGTCCACGACGGGAACTCACCGCGCTCGATGGACTCGCGCAGGTCGCGCTGGTGACTGTCCGGGTCGGCGCCGGCGAGCACGGCGGCCTCCTCGGAGGTCAGGTTCTTGATGCCCTGGTCGGTCTTGAAGTGGTACTTGACCCAGAAGACCTCGCCGGCCTCGTTGTTCCACTGGTACGTGTGCGAGCCGTACCCGTTCATGTGCCGCAGCGAGGCGGGGATGCCGCGGTCGCCGAACAACCAGGTCACCTGGTGCGTCGACTCGGGGCTCAGGCCCCAGAAGTCCCATACGTTGTCAGCCTCCTGGCTGCCCGTGTACGGGTCGCGCTTCTGGGTGTGGATGAAGTCGGGGAACTTGATGGCGTCCTTGATGAAGAACACCGGGGTGTTGTTGCCGACGAGGTCGTAGTTGCCCTCCTCGGTGTAGAACTTCAGCGCGAAACCGCGGGGGTCGCGCACCGCGTCGGCCGAGCCCAGGTTTCCGGCGACGGTGGAGAAGCGCAGGAACGTTTCGGTCTGCTTGCCGACCTCGGAGAGGAACTTCGCCCGCGTCCACCGCGAGACGTCGCGGGTCAGCGTGAAGGTGCCGTACGCCCCGGCGCCGCGGGCGTGCACGATGCGCTCCGGGATGCGCTCGCGGTTGAAGTGGGCGAGCTTCTCCAGAAGCGCCTGGTCCTGGACCAGAACGGGACCGCCCGCGCCCGCCGTCTCGCTGTTCTGGTTGTCGGCCACCGGCGCGCCGGCCTCCGTAGTAAGCGGTCCCTGCGTCACGTGCGCCTCCTGCGTCATACCCGCCTGTGCCTGTCGCTCGGCGATTGCCTGTCTCGATCCTACGATGGACTTTGTCTAAGTCAAGTAAGGATCCAACTCGACACACGTTCAGGATCTGGGCGTCCTCACTGTTAAGCTGACCCTCATGAGTGACCTGTTGGAACGACTTCGCGAACGCGGCTGGCGGATGACCGCCCAGCGCCGTGTGGTGGCCGAGGTCCTCGACGGGGACCACGTACACCTCACGGCGGACGAGGTGCACGCGCGCGCCGTGGCCCGGCTGCCCGAGATCTCCAGGGCGACGGTCTACAACACCCTGGGCGAGATGGTGACGTTGGGCGAGGTCATCGAGGTCTCGACGGACCGGCGCGCCAAGCGGTACGACCCGAACGCGCACCGGCCCCACCACCACCTGGTCTGCGCGCACTGCGGCACGATCCGCGACGTGCACCCGCTGGGCGACCCGCTGGCGGACCTGCCGGCGACGGAGCGCTTCGGCTTCGCGATCTCGGACGTGGAAGTGACGTACCGGGGCACCTGCCCCAACTGCGCCCAAGCCTGAGCGCGCACCGCCCCGCGGCCCACGCGGCGCCCGGAGCACCGCGCCACACACCCCGAGCACGACGAAGGCCCGGATCCTGATCGGATCCGGGCCTTCGTCCTTCTACTTCAGTAGCGGGGACAGGATTTGAACCTGCGACCTCTGGGTTATGAGCCCAGCGAGCTACCGAGCTGCTCCACCCCGCGTCGGTGAACACGACATTACGTCACCCCGTCGACCAGCGCAAATCCCTTTCCCGACGCCGCTCACGCGGTCAGTTCCTGGTGCAGCGCCTCGCGCAGCCGCGCCGCCCGCTCCGTCACCTCGGACGGCCCCAGCTCCACCGCGCGGGCGCACCAGCGCTGCCCCTCGGCCAACTCCCCGCGCCGGGCCGCGAGCAGCGCGAGCCGCAGCGCCGCGCGCCCGTGGCCGGCCTGCGCCGCGCGCGACCACCACAGCGCCGCCTCCCGCTCGCTGCCCTCACGGGCCAGCAACAGCCCCAGGTTGAAGGCGCCGTTGCGGCTGCCCGCCTCCGCCGCCTCCCGGTACCAGCGCGCCGCGTCCGTCATGTCGCCGCGACCCGCCGCGAGCATCCCGACCCGCACCTGGGCGCGCCGGTGACCGTGCTCGGCCGCGCGCTCGTACCACTGCTCGCACTCGGTCTTCTCCGGCTGCGTCTCACCGAGCGCGGGCGCGCCCGGCGGCGGCTGCCGCGCGTCCAGCACGGTCGCGAGCCGGAAGGCAGCCTCCGCGCTGCCGCCGCCGGCCGCGCACCGCAGATGCCGCTCCGCCGCCTGCTCGTCGCCGTCCCTGAGGCACGCGATGCCCACCTGGAGGGCCGCTTCCGTGTGCCCGGCCGCCGCGGCCCGCTCGTACCAGACCAGGGCCGTACGGTCGTCGTCACGGCCCGCGTAGAGGATGCCCAGGTTGAACGCGGCGTCGACGCTGCCCGCCTCGGCCGCCTTGGAGAACCAGGGCTCGGCGCCGGTCGGGTCACCGGCCTGGAGAAGCAGGACGGCGAGGGCGTTGGCCGCCTCGCGGTGGCCCGCGTAGGCGGCGCGGCGGTACCACTGCTCGGCCTGCGCCGTACGGTCCTGGGCCGCGCAGAGCAGCCCGAGGTTGTAGGCGCCGTTGACGTCGCCCGCGTCCATCGCGGCCCGGTACCAGCGCTCGGCGGTCTGCTGCTCGCCGCGGGCGGCGTGGAGCGCGCCGAGCGCGTTGGCGGCGTTGCCGTCGCCGTCCTGCGCGGCGCGCAGCCACCAGACGGCGGCGCTCTCCTCGTCACCGGCGTCGCGCAGCAGGAAGCCGAGGGCGCAGGCGGCCCGCGCCTCGCCGTCCTTGGCGGACGTCAGATACCAGCGCCCGGCCTCCTTCAGCTCGCCGCGGCTCTCCAGGATCGCGCCGAGGTGCAGCGCGGCGCGGCGGTGCCCGCGCGCGGCCGCCTGCCGGTACCACTGCGCGGCCTCGGCGAGGAGCGACTGTCCGGCGTCGGCCTCGGCGCCGGGGCCCGTACCGTCGTGGCCCGCGGGGGCCACGCGCACGCCGGAGCCCGCGCCGTCACCCTTGCCCCTGTCCCTGCCACCGCCCTTGCCGGTGATGACCGCGCGGACGGTGTCGCCGGTGCGCGCGGCCTGCCTCGCCCGCCGCTCCAGCGCACGCGCGAGACGGTACGACGCCTCCCGGTGGCCCTGCTCGGCGGCGGCCCGCAGCCAGCGCTCCGAGCCGACATCGCTGCGGTGCTCCAGCAGATCGGCGAGCGCGTAGGCGCCCAGCGCGTGCCCCTGCTCGGCGGACTGGCGCAGCCAGTACTCGGCGGCGGGCTCGTCGCCCTGCTCGCGGTAGTGCCGGCCGAGCGCGTGCGCGGCGGCGGCCGATCCGGCGACGGCGGCGACGCGCCACCAGCCCGACGCCTCCTCGGTGTAGCCGCGCTGGTGGAGGAGGACACCCAGGTTGTTGGCCGCGGCACGGTCGCCCTCGGCGGTCGCCGCGCGCAGGTACTTCTCGGCGGCGTCAAGATCGCCGCGGCGCAGCAGCAGCGCGCCCAGCACACTCATGGACGCGACGTCGCCGCCGTCCGCGGCGCGCCGGTGGCGCGCCTCCGTCTCGGCGTCGGCGCTCTCCGTGGGGCCGCCGGCGGTCGTGGCGCCGGTCGCGCCCTTGGAGTCCTCGGCGTCGGCGGCACTATCCGCCTGTCCCTGTACAAACCGCCCTGTCTCCAACAGAGTTGCCCTGTCCCCCATAAAATCCATCGTTGCACCACCTGTTACCCGCGTACACCTGGTATATCGCGGCCAGCAAGGTCACTTCAGCGTTTTGTCGACATGCCCACAGAGAGACAACTCAAACGCCTCTCGGGTCAACTCGCCACTCCCACCGCCCACTTGACCGAACGCACGGTCACGGATCGGCCACGAACAGGTACGAACACAACACAACGCGCAGCAAAGGCCCGGATCCTGATCGGATCCGGGCCTTTGACTGGTAAGTAGCGGGGACAGGATTTGAACCTGCGACCTCTGGGTTATGAGCCCAGCGAGCTACCGAGCTGCTCCACCCCGCGTCGTTGTGTTCCAAACCGTACCACGACGCGGGGTGTTCGCTGATCAGGTCTTGTCGTCGCTCCCGCCCGCCGGCGCCTTGGCGGACTTCTCCGCGTCGGCGGCGCGCTCCAGGGCCTCCTGGAGGGCCTCCTGGGCCTTCCCGTACGCGACCCAGTCCTGCTTCGCCAGCGCGGCCTCACCGTCCGTGTACGCCTTCTGGGCGTCGGCGATGGCGTCCTTGAGCGCGGCGTCACCGGTGGCCGGCGGCGTCGTCGTGTCGCCCTCGCCCGGTGGCTGCGTCTCCGGCGGCGGCTCGGCGCCGTCGACACCGAACACCGCGTTCAGCGCCTCGGACAGACTGTCCTTGAAGACCGGCTTGCCTCCGTAGGAGACGGCGATCTTCTTCAACAGCGGATAGTTCGCACTGCCGCCGCGCGCGTACACCGGCTCGATGTACAGGAACCCCCCGCCGAGCGGCACGGTGAGCAGGTTGCCGTACTCGATGTCCGAGTCGGTGCCTCTCAGGTTCCGTACGAACTCGGCGACTTCGGGCACGCCGTTCAACTCGCTCTGCACCTGTTGCGGTCCCTGGACCGTGGACGTCACTCTCAGGACTCTGATCTTGCCGTAGTCCTTGCTGGTGGCATCGGCGTCGACCGCCATGAACGCCCCCAGATTGGGACGTCCGTTGGGTGTGAAGGTCGTCGTCAGCGAGAACTTCTGCGCGGACTGCCCCGGCATCTTCAGGCTCAGGTAGTACGGCGGGACCGCACTGCTGTCCTTGTTCGTCGGGTCGTCCGGCACCTGCCACGCGTCGGAGCCGCTGTAGAACTGGGCGGCGTCCGTGACGTGGTAGCGGGTGAGCAGCTCGCGCTGGACCTTGAACATGTCCTGCGGGTAGCGCAGGTGGGCCAGCAGCTCCGGCTGGATGTCCGACTTCGGCTTGACCGTGTTCGGGAATGCCTTCATCCAGGTCTTGAGGACCGGGTCCTCGGTGTCCCACTGGTACAGGTTGACCGAGCCGTCGTACGCGTCGACGGTGGCCTTCACCGAGTTGCGGATGTAGTTGACCTGGTTCTGCTGCGCGACGACCGCGCGCTGGTTGTTGGTCAGCGAGTCGGTCGTGGTGTCGCCCAGCGTCGTACGAGAGGCGTACGGATAGCCGTTCGTCGTGGTGTAGGCGTCGACGATCCACTTGATCCGGCCGTCGACCACGGCGGGGTAGGCGTCGCCGTCGATGGTCAGCCAGGGTGCGACCGCCTCGACGCGCTCCTTCGGCGTGCGGTTGTACAGGATCCGCGAACCCTCGCCGATGGCGCCGGAGTAGAGCATCTGCGGCTCGCTGAACGCCACGGCGTAGGCCGCGCGGTTCACCGGGTTGGAGAGATCGACGCCGCTCTTGCCCTTGTAGCTGGTGGTCCGCTCACCGTTCTTCTCGTAGTCGAGCTCCTTCTGCGGGCCGCCCACGATCGAGTACTGCTGGGTCTTCTCGCCGTAGTAGATCCGCTGCTCGTACTTGGGAAGCTCACCGGTGGTCGGCAGGCCGGACTCCGTGAAGTCGGGCGCGCCGACCGTGCCGTCGTTCTCGTCGGTGACCGTCATCGTGCCCTTGGACGCGATCGCTCCGTACCCATGGGTGTAGGTGAAGTGGTCGTTGATCCAGTTGCGCTTGGGGATACCGGTGATGTTCAGCTCGCGCAGACCGATGACCGTGTCCTGCGGCTTCTTGTCCGGGCCGAGGTAGCGGTCGACGTCCAGCGTGTCCGGGAACTGGTAGTACTTGCGTTCCTGCTGGAGCTGCTGGAAGGCGGGCGAGACGACGTTGGGGTCCACCAGCCGGTAGCTGGCGGCCGAGTCGGCCGCCTCCCGCTGCTCCGCCTTCTTCTCGGGATCGCCCTTGCCGGAGTAGTCCGTCACATCGGCGTCGTCGATGCCGTACGCGGCGCGTGTGGCATCGATGTTCTTCTCGATGTACGGGGCTTCCTTGGCCTGCTCGTTGGGCTGGACCTGGAACTTCTGCACGATCGCCGGGTAGAGGCCGCCGATGAGGATGGCGGACAGGACCATCAGACCGAAGCCGATCACCGGCAGCTGCCAGGTGCGGCGCCAGAGCGTCGCGAAGAACAGCACGGCGCAGATGGCGGCGATGCAGAACAGGATCGTCTTCGCCGGCAGATAGGCGTTGGCGTCGACGTACCGCAGACCCGTCCAGTTGCCGGTGGCCTTGAAGTCACTCGCCTTGACGGCGAGCCCGTACCGGTCGAGCCAGTACGCCACGGCCTTGAGCGAGACGAACACACCGAGCAGCACCGAGAGATGGCCGGTGGCCGCGCCCGTCGCCCGCGCGCCGGGGCTGGTGACGCGCAGCCCTCCGTACAGATAGTGCGTCAGCGCGGCGGCGATCAGCGCCAGCACGACCGCGGCGAAGCCGAAGCCGAGCATGAAGCGGTACCAGGGCAGGTCGAACGCGTAGAAACTCACGTCCAGGTTGAACTGGGGGTCCTTCTGGCCGAAGGACACACCGTTGACCCACATCAGCCAGGTGCGCCACTGACCGGCCGCGGACGCTCCGGCGATCAGCCCGACCAGGGCGGTGATCGCCAGCAGCACCCACTTCTTGTACGGGGCGATGCCCATCCGGTACCGGTCGAGGCTCTGTTGCTCCAGCGACATCGCGCTCAGCGGCGGCCGCAGCCGGTGCGCCAGCCAGATGTTCACGCCGACGGCAGCCGCCATCAGCAGACCGAAGACCGCGAACAGGCCGATCTTGGTCCAGAGGGTGGTGGTGAAAACGGACGAGTATTTCACCGAGCGATACCAGAGCCAGTCGGTCCAGAACCCGGCGAACATGACGAACATCATGGCCAGGACGGCCAGAATGCCCAGTGTCATGAGCAGGGTCCGGGCACGTCTGGACGGCCGGCCCACTCTGATCCGTGGCCCGGTCGGGCCTCCGCCGCGGTCCGGCATCTGGAAAGCCAACGTGCGCACCTCGAAGTTCGCGGTCGTGTGAAAGCAGCTGAATCAGCGTCTGTAAGCGGGCCCCAGCGATCGTAGGGCCCACCCATGCAACTTACTGAGGCTTTACCTAGTTCCCGCACGGGGGTCGGAAGGAGGCAGGATGTTGGCCATGTCCAACCTTTCCTCCTCCTCTTCCTCCTCTTCCTCGTCCGATCAGCCGCCTTCGGCCTCGGGCCCGGTCGCCTCGACCCCCATCACCCGTGCGGTGCTCGAAATCGACGAATACGCCTCCGGCCTGGGCTGGGACCAGCCCGCCAGGCTGTTCGCGCTCGTCGACACGGCCCGACTGCGCACCGACGAACCGGAGCTGGCCAGCCAGCTCGGTCTCGACGACGGCTCGACGCCCGCCCCGCTCACGCCCGTCGAGCAGGACGAGATCCCGGCGGGCACGCCGCTCGACGAGTTCCTCGCCACGATCGCGTGGCCCGGCGCGGTGGCCGGGTGCGCGATCACGGTGGAGCGTCTGATGCTGCCGCCGTCCGCCGAGGCGTCCGTCCCCGAGGGCCTGGACGAGTCCGCGCTCGTGGACTGGGTCGCCGCCCACCCGGACCGTCAGGAGGTACGGATGACGGTCGCCGTACTACGGGACGGGACGCGGGACTCGGCGCTGCGGCTGCGCGAGAAGGACTCACCGACCCAGGTGCTGACCGGCGCCGGTCTGGTGCCGGGTCTCGCCGAGGCCCTGGCCGCCACGTTCGAGGCGTAGCGACAACGACGCCGGAGGGGCCGCGCCCGCGGCC
>NZ_JBHUZM010000223.1:0-8326 GCF_042667665.1 Streptomyces sp. NPDC057307
CGCGGGAACGGGGCGGGAACGGGGGGCTTGCCCGCCGTGGAGCGGAAGGTGTCAGCTCGCGTCCGTCGACCAGACCTGCCACGGCTGGCGCGTCACCCACTCGTCCACCGGCGCCGGCTTCACCGCGAGCGCGTCCGCCGCCCGGCCGCCGTCGCCCGCCATCAGCAGCGGGTCGTCGCCCGTCGCCATGTAGTGGTAGATACCGGCGACCCCGGCCGCCGCCTCCGGGCCCGCGACCTGGGACAGCGCCTGCTCGAACACCGTCGGAGGCAGCGACAGGTAACGCACCTCCCGGCCGAGGCCCGTGCCGAACGCCGAGGCCAGCTCGTCGCCGGTCAGCGACTCGCTGCCGCCGATGTCGAACGTCTCGCCCTCCACACCGTCCACGGTGAGCGCCGCGAAGACCGCCTCCGCGAGGTCACGGTGCGAGATCCAGGCGGCGGAGCTGTCGCCGGGCAGCGGGTAGGCCAGGACGCCCTCGCTGACCAGCGCGGGGCCGTTCCACGGGCTGAACAGGTTGTCCAGATAGACCGGCGGCCGCAGCACCACCAACGGCACGCCGCTCGCCCGCAGTTCCTCCTCGGCGATCCTGCGCGTCTCGAAGGCGGCGACGTTCGTGGACTGTTCGGGGATCCGGGTGTTGGCGTTGTAGACGAGACGCCGGATGCCGGCGTCGCGTGCCGCCTCGGCGACATTACGGGCGTACCGCCGCACCTGCTCCGTCCCGTACACCAGCGGCATCACCACCGCCGCGTGCGTCGCGCCCTCCATCAGCCGCCGCACGGCGGGAGGATCGGCCAGGTCACCGCCCACGAACGAGGCGCCGGGGAGCGGCGGGCGGTCCGCCTCGGCGGCGCGGGTGAGCGTACGGACCCGCTGCCCGCGCTCGGCCAGCAGACGGGCCACGGCACCGCCCTGGAACCCGGTCGCCCCCACGACGGCGACGCGCATCGGAATCTGATCGGACATGTGTCTGAAGGCCCTTCGATAAGGTGTGTCTGCTGTCTATGACGGCTCTTTCACAAGGCTGGCGGCGGCGGCTTCGGCCGATCAATTAACAAACCGGGGCGGGGGTTGAAGGATCGTCCATGGAACCGATGGAGCCCATCAAGACCGAAGGTGACGATCTCCTGAGCGAGCTGCTGAAGCCGCTCCGGCTCACGGGGGTCTTCGACAGTCGTTGGCACGTCAGCGCGCCGTGGGCCATCGAGGGCGACGCCGAGCAGAGCTGTGCGATCCTCCACTACATCGTCGAGGGTTCCTGCTGGATCACCGGCGAGGGCCAGACACCGGTGGAACTTCGCGAAGGCGATCTCGCCGTCTTCCCCACCGGCACCGCGCACCGCATCTCCGACCGGCCCGACCGCAGCGGCGGACTACGGCTGGCGGCCGTCCTGCCCGAGCGGCTGCCCGGCACCTCGGGCGAGCTGAAGATCGAGGGCGGCGGACCGGAGAGCCGGCTGCTCTGCGCCGGACTGCACTACGACGCGAGCGCCGCCACCGGCCTGTACACGGCGCTGCCGTGGGCGCTGGTCCTCGACCGCACCCAGGTGGACAACGAACCGCTGCTCCGCGACACGTTGCGGCTGCTCGCCTCGACGCAGCGTCCCGTGGGCCCCGGCGACCGCCTCATCACACTGCGCGCGTTCGAGATGGCGCTGGTCCTGGCGCTGCGGCCGCTGCTGCGCGAGATCGCGGACAACCCGGCGTCGCTGCCGGTGCTGAGCCATCCGGGCATCAGCAGGGCGATGGTGATCATCGCGACGCGGTTCGCCGAGCCGTGGACGATCGAGTCGCTGGCGCGTGAGGTCGGCATGTCCAGGTCGGCCTTCACCGCGGCCTTCCGCGAACTGGTGGGGGAGGCCCCGGCCCGGCATCTGACGGGCCGTCGGATGCAGGAGGCGGCGCGGCTGTTGGGGGAGACGTCGCTGCCGCAGTCGGCGCTGCCGCAGCGGGTGGGTTACCGCAGCGCGGTCGGTTTCCATCTTGCGTTTCGCAAGTGGTTCGAGCAGACGCCGGGGGAGTACCGAAGCGGTGCGGTGCCCGCCGCGTAGGGCCGTCCGATGTCGCGGTCTGGCCGGTTATTAAGGACCGCTGGACGGTCGTTCATTGCTCACGGCGCTTGCGCCAGGAAAGGCTCTCAGGGAGTGGGAGCAGCGTTCCGCGCGTGCTCGGTGTGCCGGGTGTGGCGGGCGCATGGGATGTGTCGTGCGTGCCGCATGAATCGTTTTGATTCGTATGAGGAGAAGTGTTGACCAGATCGGGTCAGGAGTACCTGGCGTCGTTGCGCGACGGCCGTTCGGTCTGGCTGGACGGCGAGCGGGTCGAGGACATCACGCGGCACCCGGCGTTCCGCAACACCGCGGGATCCATCGCCCGGCTCTACGACCTGGCACACGACTCCGCGCACACCCCGGTGCTCACCCGGGACGGTGTCCACCGCGCGTTCGCGGTGCCGCGCGGTTACGAGGACCTGGTCGCGCGCCGGCGGGCGTACAAGGTGTGGGCCGAGGCGAGCTTCGGCTTCCTGGGGCGTACGCCGGACTACATGGCGGGCGGCGCGGCCGGATTCGCGGCGGCGCCGGGCGTGTTCACCACCGACGGCTTCGACGGCGCGGCGAACGCGGTCGCGTACCACCGGCGGCTCGCCGACGGCGACCTGTACCCGACCTTCACGATCACCAACCCGCAGGGCGCGCGGACCCCGTTCGACGCGGCCGGGGGGACGGCGGACGACGACCCCGTGGTGCGGGTCGTCGCCGAGAAGGACGGCGGGATCGTCGTACGCGGCGCGAAGATGATCGGTACGGCGGCGGTCTTCGGCAACGAGGTCATCGTCGGCACGATCGAGCCGCTCGCGCCGCGGGACGTGGACCGCGCGGTCTGCTTCTCGATCCCCGTCGACACCCCTGGTCTCAGCTTCATCTCCCGTGTCTCGTACGAGGGCCGGGCGCGGAGCGTCTTCGACAACCCGTTGTCGTCGCGGTTCGACGAGAACGACGCGCTGCTCGTCTGCGACGACGTCTTCGTCCCGTGGGAGTCGGTGCTCACCTACCGGAACGTCGACGCGAGCTTCGGAATGTGGTGGCGCACACCGGCGTACGTGAACTTCGTGCACCAGGCCGCGACGCGCTTCTGGACCAAACTCGAATTCCTCGCCGGGATAGCCGTCCTGCTGACGAAGTCCAACGGGACGTACGAACTGCCGCCCGTCACCCAGGCGATCGGCCGGCTGCTCGGCAAGGTCGCCCAGGCGAAGGCGTTCGTGCTGGCCGCGGAGGCGAGTTACGAGGAGGTCGACGGCGGGCGCGGCGGAGTGATGCCCGGCAAGGACATCTCGTTCGCGCAGCGCATCATGGCCGGCGAGCTGTATCCGCAGGCCGTACAGGAGATCAAACTCCTCGCGGGCGGCGGGGTGATCCAACTGCCCGCGTCGGGCGAGGACTTGCTCCACCCGGAGCTGGGCCCGCTGGTACGGCGCTACATGGGCGCGCCGGGCCACTCGGCCGAGGAGCGGATCAAGCTGCTGAAACTGGCCTGGGACGCGCTGGGTTCGGAGTTCGCCTCCCGCCACGAACAGTACGAGCGCTTCTACCACGGCGCGCCGCACGTCTATCTGATGCAGCAGGTCTGGGAGGGCGACACGGCGTCCTGCGAACGACTGGCCCAGGCTTGTCTCGACGGCTACGCGCTCGGCGGTGAACCCGAGGGAACGGGTCCCCGGTGAGCGGCGAACGCGGGAACGAGCGGGACGAGCGCGACAAGCGCGGCGAGCGGAACGGGGCGGCGGCCGACCGTGACCGGGTCCCCGACCACGCCGCGCCCCTCGCCCCGGCGGGCCCCAACGGCTCGTCGCCTACCGACGATGCGCCGCCACCCGGCTCCGCCGGTCGTGCCGGTCCGGTCGGCCACGCCGGGGCGGATGACGCGGGGGTAGGTGGTCCGGTCGGGGCGGACGGTCCCGGCGTACGCGGTCCGGTCGAGGCCGACCGGGCCGGCACACCCGGCCCTGTCGGGGCCGATGGTCCCGGCGTACGCGGCCCCGTCGGGGCGGACTGCCCCGGCGTACGCGGCCCCGTCGAGGCCACCGGCCCCGGTGTGGCCGGTCCATCAACTCCCGGCGCCCCGGGGTTTCGCGCCCCCTGCCCCGAGGCGCCGGGATCGTACGAGCGGCGGGGACCGAGTCCCAAGGCCGCGCTCGCGCTGCTCGCGTCCACGCAGTTGCTGCTCATCATGGACACCGCGATCATCAACGTCGCCCTGCCGTCCGTCGGGCAGGACCTCGGGTCCGGGTCCGCCGGACTGTCCTGGGTCGCCAACGCGTTCCTGATCACCTTCGGCGGGCTGCTGCTCCTCGGCGGGCGCGCCGCCGATCTCCTCGGGCACCGGCGGGTGTTCCTCGGCGGGCTCGGGGTGCTCGGTGCCGCCTCCGCGGCCGGCGGGGCCGCCGGGTCGGTGGGGGTGCTCGTCGGGGCCCGCGCCGTCCAGGGGGTCGGCGCCGCGCTCGCCGCCGCCGCCGCGTTCGCCCTGCTCCTGAACCTCTTCCCCGACGGGCCGGACCGCCACAAGGCCCTCGGCGCCTTCGCCGCGATGGGCGGTCTCGGCGGCGTCCTGGGCACCGTGCTCGGAGGCGTACTCACCGATCTCCTCGGCTGGCGCTCCACCTTCTGGCTGAACGTCCTCGGCGCGCTCGTCCTCGCCGTCCTCGCCCCGCGGCTCCTCGACGGCAACACCCGCAGCGCCGAACGCGGCTTCGACCTCGGTGGCGCGCTCACCGCGACCGCGGGCCTCGGACTCGTCGCGTACGGCCTCGTCGGCGCCGGTGAGGCGGGCTGGACCAGCGCGCGGACGCTGGGCGCGTTCGCCGGCGGGCTCGTACTCCTCGCGGTGTTCGCCGTTCTGGAGAAACGAATCGCCCGCCCGCTCGTGCCGCCCGCCGTCCTGCGCCGGCCCACCCTGCGGCTCGCCAACTGCCTCAGCGCGCTGGCCCAGATGGCGCTCTTCCCGATGTTCTTCCTCGTCAGCCTCTACCTCCAGCGCGTCCTCGGCCACACCCCCCTCTACGGCGGGCTCGGCCTGCTGCCCCTCTCCCTCGCCGTGGTCGTCACCGCCCCCCAGACCGGCCGCCTCATCCGCCGCCTCGGACTGCGCGCCACGATGACGCTCGGCTTCGCCCTCCTCTTCGTCGGCATGCTCTGGCTGGGACTCGCACTCGCCGCCGAGGGCACCTTCTTCTCCACCGTCCTCGCGCCGAGCCTCGTGCTGGGCGTCGCCCTGCCGCTCGTCATGGTCACCACCAACGTCGCCGCGACGGCCGACGCGGCGCCGGGCGAGACCGGGCTGGCCTCCGGACTCATCAACACCAGCCAGCAGTTCGGCTCCGTACTCGGCCTCGCCGTACTCGTCGCGGTCGCCACCGCCCGCACCGACGCGCTCGGCGCGGCCGGCGCCGCCGACGAGACCGCGGGCTTCAAGGCCGCCCTCCTCGTCGGCGCCGTCCTCGCCGCCTGCGCCGCGCTGCTCACCTTCCGGCTGCGCCTCCCCGCGCCAGCGTCCGCGCCCCCGCACCAGGACCGGGTCGGCGGCGCCCTGGAGTAGACCCAGGAGGAACGAGTGCGCAGGCAGGGCCCGGTCGACGGTTCCTAGGGGGGATCACCCGACGGCGGGAAGCCCGTCCGTGTTCCCACCACCCACCCGACCCACGCCCGAGGGGGGCACTTCCATGACGTTGTACGACCTTGTCGCGCCCGCGATCGAGGCGCGCAGCGAACCGCGCTACCGCATAGCCGGCATACGCGCGGCCGATCCGCTGGGCGCCGACGCGATACTCGCGGCCGTACCCGCGATGAACAGGGACGCCGACGTCCCCGCGCTCACCGTCGCCCTTCGCACGCTCGTCCCCGATCCCGACCGCACCGCCTCGCTGAGCGTGGTCGACGCGCTCGCCGCCGTACGCGACCTCGGTCTGCTCCTCGGCTCGCTGAAACGGCACGGTGTCGAACCGCTCGCCGCCGTCCCCGAGGCCCTGCCCGTACTGCGGGAACTGGGCCACCGCACCGACATGGTGCCGCGCGACACCGTGCACCACTACACGACGTGGAATCCGCTCGGCGACCGCCAGCGCATGTACACCGGCGACAAGATGGAGGGGCACCTCCAGAACGCGGTACGGATGGTCTTCCCCGCGCTCGTCGCCGCGCTGGACTCCTGCACGGAGCTGGCGGGACTCGAACCGTACGACCCCCGCTTCGCCGCCACGCTCGACCGCACGGGGCAGCACGTCCAGGCCATGGTCGACTCCATCGACTTCACCGTCGCGCAGGTCACGCCCGAGTTCTTCGCGCGCGGGCTCCGCCCGTACTTCGAGGAGATCGACGTCGCCGGCCGCGACTATCTGGGGCCGGCGGCGGCGCAGGTGCCGCTCTGGCTGGTCGATCTGACGCTGTGGCAGTGCGACCGGAGCAGTCCGGAGTACGACGCGTTCCTCGACGAGTCGGTGCTCTACAGCCTGCCGTCGTGGCGGGCCTTCCACGCGGCGCACCGGGGCACGACCTCCGCCGTGAGCAAGCTGTCCGCCGCGATCAGCTGGGAGTCGACGCCGCGGCTGCCGCCGGTGCTGGCCGCGTCGGCGGTGGCGCTGGAGCGGGTGCTGCGGATACTCAAGACGTTCCGGGCCCGGCACATCGGCATCGCGCGCAAGGCGTACAGCGACGAACTGCGGCTGTACGACGCGGGAAGCGGGGGCGCGCCGATCGCGCTGCTGCGGTCGGTGCTGGATCTGACCCGAGACAACGAGACGCTGGTGCGGCACGCGAATGTACGCATGCACGCGCCGGCGCCCGCCTCGTCGTCCGCGCCGGCGCCCATGTCCGCGTCCGCGCCCGCGTCCGTGTCCGCCACGTCACCGCTTCGCGAGAAGAGACTCACCCCATGACTCACATCATGATCGCGGGCGGCGGTATCGCCGGCCTCACCGCGGCCCTCTCCCTGCACGCCGCAGGCTTCGACCGCATCACCGTCGTGGAGGCCGCCCGGGAGATCCAGCCGCTGGGCGCGGGGCTGAACATCATGCCCAACGCCGTACGCGAACTCGACGCGCTCGGACTGCTCGGCCGTCTCGACGAGTGCGCCGTACGCACCGCAGAACTGCGCTACTACCACCGCGGCGGCGGGCTCATCTCCCGCGAACCGCGCGGCCTGGCGGCCGGCTATCTGTGGCCGCAACTGTCCATCCACCGCGGTGACCTGCAACGCGTCCTCGCCGACGCGGTACGCGACCGGCTCGGCAGCGACGCGGTGGTCGCCGGGGTCCGGATCAGCGGACTGGAACCCTCCGCCGACGGCCGCGCGCGCGTCCTGCTCGCGCACCGCGACGGGCGGGGCCGGGGTGGTGGTGCCTCCATGGAACCCGACGTACTGATCGGCGCGGACGGTATCCGCTCGGCGGTCCGGGCCGCGCTGAACCCGGACGAGGGCGAGCCGCCGTGGAACGGCATGCTCGTCTTCCGCGGTGTCTCGCGCGTCCCCGCGCACCGCGCGGGCACGTTCATGTTCATCGCGGGCGACGACCGGCAGAAGGCGGTGGTCTACCCGATGACGCACCCGATCGGATCCGGCGCATCCGGCGGGCGGGACCGGCACGTCCTGGTCAACTGGGCGCTGGCGATGCCCGCGACGGACCTCGTCGGGGCCGGGCGCGGCGACTGGAACCGCCCGGTGCCGGTCACGAAGTTCGCGCACCACTACGAAGGCTGGGAGTTCGACGGCGTCAGCGTCCCCGAGGTCCTGGCCGCCGCGGACCGCGCCTTCGAGTACCCGATGGTGGACCGCGAACCGCTGGCGCGCTGGACCCACGGCCGTACGACCCTGATCGGCGACGCGGCCCACGCGATGTACCCGATCGGTTCGAACGGCGCGACGCAGTCGATCGTCGACGCGCGTGCGCTGGCGCACGCGATGGCGACGCACCCCGACCGCGCGGAGGCCCTGACGGCGTACGAGACGGAACGCCGCCCGGCCATGACGGAGCTGCAACTCGCCAACCGGCAACAGGGCCCCGAGGCCGTCATCACCCTGGCCCACGCCCGCGCCCCCGAAGGCTTCACCGACATCGCGGACGTGATCCCGCCGTCCGAACTGGCGGAGATAGCGTCGCGCTACGCGGCGACGGGCGCGTTCGACCCGAAATCGGTGAACGCGGGCTCTCCGTACGAGGTACCTGCGCCCGTTCGCGGCTGACGGGTCTGAACGGGGGAGGGGGCCGGGGGCGCGTCGGCGCCGGCCCCCGGCCCCGTCCCCGGCCCCGCCTTCGGCGGAGGTCGCTGCC
>NZ_JBHUZM010000224.1:0-8321 GCF_042667665.1 Streptomyces sp. NPDC057307
GCGTACGGGAGCCACGGGCGCGGCCCTGATGATCGGCCTGGCCCTGGTGGCGTGCCTGTCGGTGGTCGGTTCGTCGATGGGACGTCGGAGCGCGGCGGCGTGCCGTCGCCGCCGTCCCCGCCGTCCCCGCCGTCCCCGCCGTCCGACTTCGCCGCACGCTTCGCCGCCTTCTTCTTGGCACGGCGCTCCTTGCGCAGCTCGACCATCGAGTACAGCGTCGGCACCAGCAGCAGCGTCAGCAGCGTCGACGTCAGCAGACCGCCGATCACCACCACGGCCAGCGGCTGGCCGATGAAGCCGCCCTCGCCGGTGATCCCCATCGCCATCGGCAGCAGCGCGAAGATCGTGGCCAGCGCGGTCATCAGGATCGGGCGCAGACGGTGCCTGCCACCCTCGATGACCGCCTCGACGACGCCGAGCCCCTGCCGCCTGTACTGGTTGATCAGGTCGATCAGCACGATCGCGTTGGTCACCACGATGCCGATCAGCATCAGCATGCCGATCATCGCCGGCACACCGAGCGGCGTACCGGTGATCAGCAGCAGACCGATGGCGCCGGTCGCCGCGAACGGGATGGAGACCAGCAGGATCATCGGCTGGACCAGCGACTTGAACGTGCCGACCAGCAGCATGAAGACGATCGCGATGGCCGCCAGCATGGCGAGCCCCAGCTGGAGGAACGCCTCGTCCTGGTCCGCGGACACACCGCCGATGGAGGCGGTCGCCCCCTCGGGCAGGTCGAGCGCGTCGATCTTCGTCTGGAGGGTGGTGCCGACCGCGCCGGTGTTGTCACCGACGGGCTTGGCGGTGATCGTCGCGGCCCTGGAGCCGTCGATCCGGGTCATGGACAGCGGACCCGGTGCGAGCTTCACGTCGGCGATGTCACCGAGCTTCACGCCGCCGAGCGGCAGCGCCTTCAGCTCGGCGATCGTCCTGGCCGGCTTGTCGGACGTGACGTACACGTCGCGCTCGGTGTCACCGAGGGTCGCCTTGCCCGACGGCGTACCCCGCACGGCCTGACCGACGGCCATGCCGAGCGTGGCGTCGTTGAAGCCGGCCTCGGCGGCCTCGGGCTTCGCCTTGACCGAGATACGCGGGATGCTCTGCGCCAGGTCGCTCTGGACGTCGGTGACGTCGTCGATGCCGGCGACCTCGTCCCGTACCTGTTCGGCTGCGTTCGCCAGGGTCTTGGCGTCGGACGCCTTGACGACGACGCTCAGGTCCTGGCTGCCGAAGCCGTCGCCGGCCGCGATGGTCGTCTCACCGACGCCGTCGAGCTTGCCGAGGGCCTCGTCGATGGCGTCGCTGGTCTTCTCGTACGTCCCCGAGTCCTTCAGGGTCACCTGGTAGGACGCCTGGTTGGCACCCGTACTGCCGCCGAACGCCGCCATGAAGCCGGAGGAGCCGACGGTGACCTGGTAGTCCTTGATCTCGTCGAAGCCGTCGAGCACCTTCTCGACCTTCTTCGCCGCCGTGTCGGCCGCCTCCAGGCTGGTGCCCGGCGCCAACTCCTGCTGGACGGTGAGGACTTCCTGCTCGCCCTGGTCGAAGAAGTTGGTCTTGAGCAGCGGTGCCATGGCGAAGGTGCCGAGCAGGATCACGAACGCCAGGACGACGCTGGTGACCCGGCGCCGCGTCGCGAAGCCCAGGACCTTGACGTACAGGCCCTGCATCCGGCTGTTGGACTCCTTCTCCTCCGCGATCCGGCGGGCCTCGGCGGGGTCCATCCCGCGTACGGCCTTCGGGGGGCGCAGGAACCAGTACGAGAGCACCGGTACGACGGTGAGCGAGACGAGCAGCGACGCCAGCAGGGCCGCCGTGATCGTCAGCGAGAACGAGCCGAACAGCTCGCCCACCATGCCGCCCACAAGGCCGATCGGCAGGAACACCGCGACCGTGGTGAGCGTGGAGGCGGTGACCGCGCCCGCGACCTCCTTGACGGCGGCGGTGATCGCGAGCTCGCGCTCCTCGCCGTAGCCCAGGTGGCGCTTGATGTTCTCCAGCACCACGATGGAGTCGTCGACGACACGGCCGATCGCGATGGTGAGCGCGCCGAGCGTCAGCATGTTGAGCGACAGGTCGCGGGTCCACAGCACGATCAGCGCCAGGACGACGGAGAGCGGGATGGAGACCGCCGTGACCAGGGTGGAGCGGATCGAGGCCAGGAACACCAGGATCACGAGCACGGCGAAGACCAGACCGAGCGCGCCCTCGGTGGTCAGGCCGGAGATCGACTTGGAGACGGCGGGACCCTGGTCGCTGACCACGGTCAGTTCGGCGCCGTCGCCGAGGTCCTTGCGCAGGTCAGGCAGCTTGTCCTTGACCGCGTCGGAGATGGTGACGGCGCTGCCGTCGTTGTCCATGGTGATCATCACGGCGAGGCTGGGCTCGCCGTTCGTACGGGTCAGGGACGTCGCCTCGGACGGCTCCTGCTCGACGGTGGCGATGTCACCCAGGCGTACGGGCGCACCGCCCTGCCCGCCTTCGGGGGCACCCGCCTGCGGACCGCCGACCCGCAGGTCCTCGATCTGCTTCACGGAGGTGTAGCCGCCGCCGACCTGCACGGTGCGGCTCTTGCCGTCCTCGGAGAACGAGCCCGCCGGGACGGTCGCGCCGCCGGCCTTCAGCGCCTCCGAGAGCGACATCGAGTTGAGGCCCGCGGCCGCGAGCTTCTTCTCGTCGGGGGTGACGGACACCTGGAGGTCCCTGACCCCGTCGATGGTGACCTGGCCGACGCCGTCGATGTCCTCCATCGCGGGGACGACCGTACGCTCCAGCCGGTCGTTGAGCGCCTGCTGGTCCTCACCCGAGGTGGCGGCGAGGACGACGGTCGGGATGTCGTCCGTCGAGCCGGCGATGACCTGCGGGTCGACGTCCTCGGGGAGCTGCGCGCGGGCCCTGTTGACGGCCTGCTGGATGTCGGCGACCAGTTGCTTCGTGCCGGAACCGCCGAAGTCGAAACTGGCCATGATCACGGCGTTGCCCTCGCTCGCCGTGGACGTGACACCGGTGATTCCGTCGACGGCCTCGATGGACGCCTCGATCGGTTCGACGACCTGCTTCTCGACCACATCGGGCGAAGCGCCCTGGTAGGGGGCGAGAACCGAGACCATCGGAAGTTCGATGGAGGGCAGCAGCTGCTGCTTGAGCTGGGGGATCGCGATCGCTCCGAAGACGAGCGCGATGATCGATATCAGCCCTATCAGGGCCCGTTGCGCGAGGCTGAATCTGGACAGCCAGGACATGGGGTCTCTCTTCTGTGGTGTACGCGTGCAGAAGGGCGCAGGGGCCCCTCTATACGATCTGCCATCCGGGAGGCCCTGGCGGTCGACCCCAGGTCGATTTCCTTATGAGCCGCATACCGCGCTTGGAGTACGCAACGGTGCGCCCCTAGTCCACCCTTGGGCGTACCAGGCCCGATTCGTAGGCGATTACCACCAATTGGGCCCTGTCCCGTGCGCCCAGCTTCGCCATCGCCCGGTTGACATGAGTCTTGACGGTGAGCGGACTGACCGCCAGGCGCTCCGCGATCTCGTCGTTGGAGTGGCCGCCGGCGACGAGGACGAGGACCTCGCGCTCGCGCACCGTGAGGGCGGCGAGCCGCTTGGAGTACGCCGCCGAGTCGGGTCCCTCGCCCGCGCTGCCGCCCTGGGCCAGGAAGGTGGCGATGAGCCCCTTCGTCGCGACGGGCGACAGCAGGGCCTCACCGGCGGCGGCGATCCTGATGGCGTTGAGGAGTTCTTCGGGCTCGGCCCCCTTGCCGAGGAAACCGGCGGCGCCGGCCCGCAGCGACTGCACCACGTACTCGTCGACCTCGAAGGTCGTCAGCATGACCACCCGCACCCCGTCCAGCTCCGGATCGGCGCTGATCATGCGGGTGGCGGCGAGCCCGTCGGTGCCGGGCATCCGGATGTCCATCAGGACGACGTCGGCCTTCTCGGACCGGGCCAGTGCCACGGCCTCGGCCCCGTCTGCGGCCTCCCCCACGACCTTCATGTCGGGCTCCGAGTCCACCAGCACCCGGAACGCGCTGCGCAGCAATGTCTGGTCGTCGGCCAGCAGCACCCTGATCGTCATGTGTCCTCCGCCGTCCGCCCCGTACGAGCCTTGACCGGCAGTATTGCCTGCGTACGGAAGCCGCCGCCGTAGCGGGGGCCCGCGGTGAGGGTGCCGCCGAGGGCGGAGACTCGTTCGCGCATCCCCAGGAGGCCGTGGCCGCTGCCGTCGGCCGGCTCGCCGGTGCCCGTGCCGTTGTCCAGGACGGTGACCTCGACGGTCGGGCCGACCCGGACGACACTCACCTCGGCCTTCGCGCCGGGGCCCGCGTGCTTGCGCACATTGGTCAGCGCCTCCTGGATGATGCGGTACGCCGCGAGGTCGACGGCGGCGGGCAACCGCCCGTCCCCGTCGCCGCGGGCCACCTCCACGGGGAGGCCCGCGTGCTGGAAGGTGCCGACCAGCTCGTCGAGCAGCGCGAGGCCGGGGGCCGGTTCGGTGGGGGCCGCCGGGTCGCCGGACTGGCGGAGCAGACCGACGGTGGCGCGCAGTTCGTTGAGCGCGGAGCGGCTCGCCTCACGTACGTGCGCCAGCGCCTCCTTGGCCTGGTCGGGGCGCTTGTCCATGACGTGCGACGCGACGCCCGCCTGGACGTTGACCAGCGCGATGTGGTGCGCGACGACGTCGTGCAGGTCGCGGGCGATCCGCAGCCGCTCCTCGGCGACCCGGCGGCGCGCCTCCTCCTCGCGGGTGCGTTCCGCCCGCTCGGCGCGCTCCCGTATGGCGTCGATGAAGGCGCGGCGGCTGCGTACCGCGTCACCGGCGGCGGCCGCCATGCCGGTCCAGGCGAAGATGCCGAGATTCTCCTGCGTGTACCAGGGGGTGGGACCGGAGAGCATCGCGACGACCGTCAGCGTGGCCATGGTGGCGAGACCGACGCGCCAGGTGGTGGGGCGGTCGGTGCGTGAGGCGACGGTGTAGAGGGCGATGACGGTGCTCATCGCGACCGGCGAGACCGCGTCGTTGGTCAGCAGCTCGGCGACGCTCACCGCCCCGGTCACGGCGAGCACGGGGAAGGGGTCGCGGCGCCGGAAGACGAGGGCGCCCGCCCCCAGGACCATCAGGACCACACTGCGCAGCCCGGGGGCCTCCTGGCCGAACGCGGGCAGCGCGTCGTGGCGTCCGCGCGGGTCGGCGAACGCACCGGCCACCATGCACACGAGCACGGCCGCGGCCAGCCCGGCGTCGAACGCGAGTGGGTGGGCCCGCAGCCAGCTTCTTATGCGGTCGAAGCCGGTTCCGAGTGAGGTCACAACCGAACGGTACGCCGGTGGCCGGACCGCCCGGCACAGCACGATGCCCCGTGCGGTGAGGCACGGGGCATCGGGAGTGCCGGAGCGTGGTGCGAGACGGCCGGGAAGGTCAGGGGGAGGGGATCAGACCGTCGTCGCTGAGCAGTGCGCGTACTTCTTCGAGCGTGGCGCCCGGGGCGGGCAGAATCAGCCCCGACGGCTCCAGGGAGTCGTCGGGCACCGCTTCGCCCAGCTCGCGCACCTTGTCGAGGAGCGCGTGGAAGGTCCGGCGGAAACCGTCCTGGTCGTCCGCGTTGATCTCGGCGAGAAGTTCGTCGTCGAGCTTGTCCAATTCGGCCAGGTGGCTGTCCCCGAGCTCCACCTGGCCCTCCCCCATGATCCGTACGATCATGACGCGCCCTTAGCTCTTGTCGAATTTGTTCGGCGTCTGCGAGGACTGCGCGCCGTCCTGACGGTCGGCCGCACCACCCTCGATGGCCTGCTGCGACGAGGAACCGCCGGCCAGCTCGGCCTTCATCCGCTGAAGCTCCAGCTCTACATCCGTACCACCGGAGATCCGGTCCAGCTCGGCGGCGATGTCGTCCTTCGCCAGCCCCGAGTGGTCGTCCAGGGCGCCGGAGGCGAGCAGCTCGTCGATCGCGCCGGCCCGCGCCTGGAGCTGCGCGGTCTTGTCCTCGGCACGCTGGATGGCCATGCCGACGTCGCCCATCTCCTCGGAGATGCCCGAGAAGGCCTCCCCGATCCGGGTCTGCGCCTGCGCGGCCGTGTAGGTCGCCTTGATGGTCTCCTTCTTCGTACGGAAGGCGTCCACCTTGGCCTGGAGACGCTGGGCCGCGAGAGTGAGCTTCTCCTCCTCGCCCTGCAGCGTGGTGTGCTGCGTCTCCAGATCGCTGACCTGCTGCTGGAGCGCGGCGCGACGGGACAGCGCCTCACGCGCCAGATCCTCGCGGCCGAGCGCCAGCGCCTTGCGGCCCTGGTCCTCCAGCTTGGTGGACTGGCCCTGGAGCTGGTTCAGCTGCAGTTCCAGCCGCTTGCGCGACGTGGCCACATCGGCGACACCGCGACGTACCTTCTGAAGCAGCTCAAGCTGCTTCTGGTACGAGTAGTCGAGGGTTTCGCGCGGATCCTCAGCCCTGTCAAGGGCCTTGTTGGCCTTCGCGCGGAAGATCATCCCCATACGTTTCATCACACCGCTCATGGGCTTCGCGCGCCCCCTTCTGAAGGACTCCGGATCCAGCACTCCTACAGAACCCACAGTACGGGCCCTGTCTCTATTACCGCACTGTTCGGGAACGGATGGGCTCATCCCCAAGGACGACTGGCCCCCATGCCGCTCCGGCGCAGGGAGTAGGTGACCTTCGGGGGCAGTGGGCGGTTGGTCCCCTCTGCACCAGTACAGACGCCCGCCGTTGCCGGATCGTTCCCCTCGGGGGTGGGTCGCCCGGGCATCAGCCCGTACCCTTGGGTTTTGTGTTCCGTAGCCGCGCCAAGGACGAGAAGGCCACCACCGACAAGGTGACGGTCGACCTCTCCACTCAGACCCGTGACCCGCAGGCCCCGAAGGGCCGCCCGACCCCCAAGCGCAGTGAGGCCCAGACGCAGCGGCGTCGCGCCTCGACGACGCCGACCGACCGCAAGTCGGCGATGAAGAAGCAGCGCGAGGCGCGCCGTGTCGATCTGGCGAAGCAGCGCCAGGCGCTGGCCAGTGGTGACGAGCGCTATCTGCCGGCCCGTGACAAGGGCCCGGTGCGCCGCTTCGTCCGCGACTACGTGGACGCGCGCTTCTGCATGGCCGAGTTCTTCCTGCCGCTCGCCGTGATCATCCTCGTACTGAGCATGGTCCAGGTCGGTCAGCTGCAGAACATCGCGCTGCTCCTCTGGCTCGGCATCATCGTGCTGATCGTCGTCGACTCCATCGGCATCTGGATCCGGCTGAAGAAGCAGCTGGCGCTGCGCTTCCCGGACGAGCCCAAGCGCGGCGCCGTGGCCTACGCGCTGATGCGCACGCTCCAGATGCGCCGACTGCGCCTGCCCAAGCCGCAGGTCAAGCGTGGGGACCGGCCCTGAGCACTGGGGCATCCGGCTTCACGGGGGGCTCGGCCGGCTGGCTGGCCGGACTCGGCGGGCTGCGGAACATCGTCCGTCAGGAGCTGGTCTCCCGGCAGCTCGACGAACAGCTGACCTCGCGCTATCCGGTCGGACAGCGGCTGCGGGTCCTGGACGTCGGCATGGGCCAGGGCACCCAGGCGCTCCGACTGGCGCGCGCCGGGCACACGGTGACCGGGCTGGAGTCCGATCCCGAGATGATGGCCTTCGCGCGTGAGGCGCTCGAAGGCGAGCCCGCCGGGATCCGTGAGCGGGTCAGGCTGGTCGAGGGCGACGGGCTGCAGACCGGGGTGCACTTCCTGCCGGGCAGTTTCGACGTGGTGCTCTGCCACGGCGTGCTGATGTACGTCGAGGAGCCGGACGCCATGCTCGCGGGGCTGGCCAGGATGCTGGCGCCCGGAGGGCTGCTCTCGCTGCTCGTACGGAACGCGGACGCGCTCGCCCTGCGGCCGGGGATCGCCGGGGACTGGGCGGGGGCGCTGGACGCCTTCGACTCCCCCACGTACACGAACAGGCTGGGCCTGGCTGTCCGCGCGGACCGGCTGTCCGCGCTGACGGCGACGCTCGCGGGGATCGCGGCGCCCCTGCAGACCTGGTACGGGGTGCGGGTCCTCTCCGACAACCTGTCCGACGACGTGGAGCTGCCCCCGGCGGCCGAACTGGAGCGGCTGCTGGCCGCGGAGGACCGGGCGGGGCGTACGGAGCCGTACCGCAGGGTCGCGGCGCTGCTGCACCTGTGCGGTGTACGCGGATGATCGCGCCGGGCCCCGGCCGCGCTCGGGTGTACGGGGCCACGCCGCGTCCGTACTGAGGTGAGCACCACGGGGGCGACCGGAACCGATGTGAGCAGCACGGGAACGACCGGACCGCCCTCGGGCGCCGGACGGCCGACGGCCCCTCCGGCGC
>NZ_JBHUZM010000225.1:0-8305 GCF_042667665.1 Streptomyces sp. NPDC057307
GGAGCCGGGCCTCCGGCACATACGCGTACGGGTGGATCAGACCGAGCGGAGCGCCAGCACCACGTTGTGGCCGCCGAAGCCGAACGAGTTGTTGATCGCCGAGATCGTGCCCCCGGGCAGCACACGCGGCTCACCGCGCACGACGTCCGCGTCGACCTCCTCGTCCAGATCGTCGAGGTTGATCGTCGGCGGGGCCAGCCGGTGGTACAGCGCGAGCACCGTCGCCACCGTCTCGATGCCCCCGGCGCCGCCCAGCAGATGGCCGGTCATCGACTTCGTACCGGAGACCGCGACATGGTCGAGGTCCTCGCCCAGGACCCGGCGCAGCGCCTTGATCTCCGCGATGTCGCCCTGCGGCGTCGAGGTGGCGTGCGCGTTCAGGTGCACGACCTCCGACGGCTTCATGCCGGTGTTGTCGAGCAGGTTCTGCATGGCGGCGGCGACGCCGCGGCCGGTGGGCTCCGGCTGCGCGATGTGGTGGCTGTCGGCGGACAGGCCCTGGCCCAGCACCTCGCAGTAGACGCGCGCGCCGCGCGCGGCCGCGTGCTCGGCGGACTCCAGGACCACGACACCCGCGCCCTCGCCGAGGACGAAGCCGTCACGGGCCTTGTCGTAGGGGCGGGACGCCTTCTCGGGCTCGTCGTTGTTCTTCGACATCGCCATCATGTTGGCGAACGCGGCGACCGGCAGCGGGTGGATCGCCGCCTCCGTGCCGCCCGCCACCACGACGTCGGCGCGCCCGGTGCGGATCATCTCCACGGCGTAGCCGATCGCCTCGGCGCCCGACGCGCACGCGGACACCGGGGTGTGCACGCCCGCCTGGGCGTTCACCTCCAGACCGACGTTGGCGGAGGGGCCGTTGGGCATCAGCATCGGCACGGTGTGCGGGGAGACGCGGCGTGCGCCCCTCTCCTTCAGCGTGTCGTACTGGTCGAGCAGGGTGGTCACGCCGCCGATGCCGGAGGCGATGACCGTGCCGAGACGTTCGGGGGCGATCGCCTCGTCCTCGCCGGCCTTGGCCTTGTAGCCCGCGTCGGCCCACGCCTCGCGGGCCGCGATCAGCGCGAACTGCGCCGAGCGGTCCAGCTTGCGGGCGAGCGGGCGGGGCAGCACATCGCCCGGGTCGACCGCGGCGAGCGCGGCGATCCGGACCGGCAGGTCGGCGAACCTCTCACCTTCGAGGGGCTTGACGCCGGAGCGGCCGGCGAGCAGGCCCTCCCAGGTCGATGCGCTGTCGCCACCCAGCGGTGTGGTTGCGCCGATACCGGTGACGACCACGGTGCGATTGGTCGGGCTCACTGGAATTCTTTCTCCACGTGTAGAGGGTGCGGAATTTTTACGGCGCCACCACCGGGTGGCGTCAGCCGCGCGAGCTGGATCAGCCCTGGTGCTTCGCGATGTAGTCGGCGGCGTCGCCGACGGTCTTCAGGTTCTTGACGTCGTCGTCCGGGATCTTCACGTCGAAGCGCTCCTCGGCGGCGACGACGACCTCGACCATGGACAGCGAGTCGACGTCCAGGTCGTCGGTGAAGGACTTGTCCAGCTGGACGTCCTCGACCGGGATACCGGCGATCTCGTTCACGATCTCCGCGAGACCGGTGACGATCTCTTCCTGAGTGGCGGCCATGTGGGCGCTCCTTCGATATTCCGCGTGAGCAGAGGGATTTGTACGAGCACGGTCCGGAAAGCTCCGGTGTGCCTAGGGGAGGGTAACGACCGTAGCGGCGTACACGAGACCCGCCCCGAAGCCGATGACGAGCGCGGTGTCGCCGCTCTTCGCCTGACCGGTCGCCAGAAGCCGCTCCATCGCGAGCGGGATCGAGGCGGCCGAGGTGTTTCCGGTGGTCTCCACGTCACGGGCGACCGTGACGTGTTCGGGCAGCTTCAGAGTCTTCACCATCGAGTCGATGATCCGCATGTTGGCCTGGTGCGGAATGAAGACGTCCAGGTCCGCCGAGGTGATCCCGGCCGCGTCGAGGGCCTGTTGGGCGATCTTCGCCATCTCGAAGACGGCCCAGCGGAACACCGCCTGGCCCTCCTGCGTGAGGGCCGGGAACTTCTCGACCTTCTTGTCGCGGTAGTCGTCCCACGGCACGGTCTGCATGATCGTGTTGGACTTGTCACCCTCGGAACCCCAGACCGTGGGGCCGATCTGCGGCTCGTCCGACGGGCCGACGACGACCGCGCCCGCTCCGTCGCCGAACAGGAACGCCGTGGCACGGTCTTCGAGGTCGGTGAGGTCCGACAGCCGCTCCACCCCGATGACCAGGACGTACTCCGCCGAACCCTCGACGACCATGCCCTTGGCGAGCGTCAGCCCGTAACCGAAGCCGGCGCAGCCCGCCGAGATGTCGAACGCGGCGGGCCTGCCCGCGCCGATCTTGTCGGCGATCTCCGTCGCGATGGCCGGTGTCTGCTTGAAGTGCGAGACGGTCGACACGATCACGCCGCCGATCTGCTCGGGCGTGATCCCGGCGTCGGCGATGGCCTTGCCGGACGCCTCGATCGACATCATCGCCACGGTCTCCTCGTCCGAGGCCCAGTGACGGGTCGCGATACCGGAGCGCGAGCGGATCCACTCGTCGGACGAGTCGATCGTCTCCAGGATCACCTCGTTGGGCACCACGCGCGTCGGACGGTAGCCGCCGACACCCATGATGCGGGCGTACGGCGCGCCCTGGCTGGGCCTGATCTTCGCCATGCTCTCTCGGGCTCCTTAGGAAGCGTGCTCTGCGACGATCTCGCGAGCCGCGTCGAGGTCGGCGGGGGTCTTGAGCGCCAGGGTCCGTACACCGGGCAGGGCGCGCTTGGCGATGCCGGTCAGTGTGCCACCGGGGCACAGCTCGATCAGCGCCGTCACGCCCCGCGCCGTGAATGTCTCCATGCACAGGTCCCAGCGGACCGGGTTGGCGACCTGGCCGACCAGACGCGCGACGACCTCGGCCCCCGTGGCCACAGTCTGCCCGTCCTTGTTGGACACGTACGGCAGGGCCGGGTCGGACACGTCGAGCTTTCCGGCCGCGTCCGCCAGCACCGCCACCGCCGGAGCCATGTGCTCGGTGTGGAAGGCACCCGCGACCTTGAGCGGCACCACGCGGCGTACGCCCTCGGGCTTGTCCTCCGTCAGCGCGGTGATCTGCTCCAGCGTGCCGGCGGCCACGATCTGGCCGGCCCCGTTCACGTTCGCCGGGGTCAGACCGAGCTTCTCCAGATGCGGCAGGGTCACCTCGGGGTCGCCCCCGAGCAGCGCCGCCATGCCGGTCGGCGTGAGGGCGGCGGCCTCGGCCATGGCCAGGCCGCGCGTACGGACGAAGCCCAGCGCGGCCTCCTCGCTCAGCACACCCGCGTACACGGCGGCGGTGATCTCGCCGACGCTGTGCCCCGCGACCGCGCCCACACCGCTCTCGCCCAGCAGCCCGCGCAGCGCGTCGGCGGACAGCAGCCCGGCGGCGACGAGCAGCGGCTGGGCCACCGCGGTGTCCCGGATCTCGTCCGCGTCGGCCTTCGTGCCGTAGTGGACCAGATCGAGGTCGATGGCGGCCGACCACGCCCGCAGCCGGTCTTCGGCACCGGGAAGGTCGAGCCAGGGAGTCAGGAAGCCGGGCGTCTGAGCGCCTTGGCCGGGAGCGACGAGTACGAGCACCCTCTTACTCTCTCGTGCGGACGGCCTCCGCCGCCCGTGGGGACAAGGACGAAGAACCGTCGGGGGAATTGTTGAAGTCCCACAAAAGGTCAGGAAGGCGATTCCCCGTCGGCCAGCCTTCCCAAGATCAAAGCGATCCGCAGAGTGAAAGCGGAACGGACATCCGAAGGTGACCATCCGGTGACGTCGGTCACACGTCGAAGCCGGTAGCGCACGGTGTTGGGGTGCACGAACAGCATCCG
This sequence comes from Streptomyces sp. NPDC057307, assembly GCF_042667665.1. Classification (NCBI taxonomy): domain Bacteria; kingdom Bacillati; phylum Actinomycetota; class Actinomycetes; order Kitasatosporales; family Streptomycetaceae; genus Streptomyces; species Streptomyces sp. NPDC057307. The sequence goes on from NZ_JBHUZM010000225.1 coordinate 3,886, forward strand.
GGCGGCACCTTCGAGACTACTCGCCTGCTCCAGATACACACTCAGAGTCTCCAGCAGCGCCGAGCCCGCTTCTTCAAGCGGTCTGTAGATCTCCTCCACCAGTTGCTCACGCGCGGCCGGATCCGACGCGATCGCCCGCTCCGGCAGCAGATCGTCGGAGAGTACGGGACGCGGCGCGTCCTGCCACGCCGAACACGCCTTCAGCCCGGCCGCCGCCGCCTGTGCCGACCGGGTGGCCGCCAGCAGGTCCGGCACCACCGGCCCCGCCACCACCGGCCCCGCCGCGTACGGTCCGATCAGCGCCTTCGCGACCTGCAGCGGATTGTCGCTGCCGCCCGCGATGACGACCAGCCGGTTGCCGAGCACCCCCGTGAGGACCTGGAGCTTGGCGTGCCGAGCGGCCCGGCGGATCGCCTCCACCGTCAGCTCGCTGTCCCCGTCGGGCGCGGTGCCCAGCAGCACGCACACATGCTCGGGCGAGTTCCAGCCCAGCGCCGACGCGCGCGACACTGCGCCCTCGTCGGCCTCGCCGGAGAGCACCGCGTTCACCACCAGCGACTCCAGCCGCGCGTCCCAGGCACCACGGGCCTCGGCGGCCTGCGCGTACACCTGGGCCGTCGCGAAGGCGATCTCCCGCGCGTACACGAGCAGCGCCTCACGGAGCACCGACACATCACCGGGCGCCGCGACCTCCTCGATCGCCGACTCCATGACCTCGATGGTGGTGCGCACCATCTCGACGGTCTGGCGCAGCGTGATGGCCCGCGTCAACTCGCGCGGAGCCGTACCGAACACGTCGGTGGAGATGGCCTGCGGGGTCTCGGGGTGCCGGAACCACTCGGTGAAGGCCGCGATGCCGGCCTGCGCCACCAGACCGATCCAGGAACGGTTCTCCGGGGGCATCGCGCGGTACCACGGCAGCTTCTCGTCCATGCGGGCGATCGCGTTCGCGGCCAGCCTGCCGGCGGACTTCTCCAGTCGGCGCAGGGTCGCGGGATGCGGGTGGGCTTCGTTCGCGGGTTCAGGCACGGGACAAGACTGCCTTATCGGGACGGGCGAGTGCCGGGCCGGGTCTACCGTGGGGACCGTGATTTCCGTCCGGTACGCCGACGACCGCTATCCCGGCGGTGACCTGTCCGCCGGGATCGAGTCCTTCCACGCCTTCTCCTTCGGCCAGTTCTACGAACCCGACAACCTCCGGTTCGGCGCGGTGATCGCCTGCAACGAGGAACGGCTCGCCCCCGGCGCCGGTTTCGACGAACACCCGCACAGCCACACCGAGATCGTCACCTGGGTCGTCGAGGGCGAACTCACCCATCGCGACTCCGCCGGAAACACCACGCTGGTCCGCCCCGGCGACCTCCAACGCCTCGGCGCGGGCGGCGGCGTACGGCACGTGGAGCGCAACGACGGGCCGGACCCGCTGGTCTTCGTCCAGATGTGGCTGGCGCCGCTCACACCCGGCGGCGACCCCCGCTACGAGATCGTGCACGGCATCGCCGACTCCACGCCGTACGCCCTCCCCGAGGCGGGCGCGATGCTGCACGTACGCCGGCTCCAGGAGGGGGAGCGGGCCGCGATCCCCGACGCCGTGTACGCGTATCTGCACGTGGTGCGGGGCCTGGTGGTCCTCGCGGGCGTGGAACTGGGCCCCGGCGACTCGGCGCGCGTCACGGACTCCGACAGCCTCGAACTGACCGCGGAGGCCCCGTCCGAGGCCCTGATCTGGGAGCTGGGCCCCGATCCCGGGGACCGTACCTAAGAGGCCCTGTCGTTCGGATCAGGGCCTAGCCGCGCAGCTCCGCCAGTACCGCGTCCGTGAACGGGGGCCACGCCTCGACCGCCCACGGGCCGAAGTCCCGGTCGGTGAGCGCGACACACGCGGCGCCCGCGTCCGGGTCGACCCACAGGAACGTGCCGGACTGGCCGAAGTGGCCGAACGTCCGCGGCGACGACGAACCGCCCGTCCAGTGCGGCGACTTGGAGTCGCGGATCTCGAAGCCCAGACCCCAGTCGTTGGGCTTCTGATGCCCGTAGCCCGGCAGGATCCCCGACAGCCCCGGGTGGACCACCGTCATGGCTTCGAGCACCGTACGGGGGTCGAGCAGCCGCGGTGCCTGAAGCTCCGCCGCGAAACGGACGAGGTCGTCCACCGTCGAGACACCGTCCCTGGCGGGCGAGCCGTCCAGGGTGGTCGAGGCCATGCCCAGCGGTTCGAGGACCGCCTGGCGCAGATACTCCGGGAACGGGATGTCCGTGGCCTTCGCGATGTGCTCCCCGAGAGCCTCGAACCCCGCGTTCGAGTACAGCCGCCTCGTGCCGGGCGGCGCCGTCACCCGGTGCTCGTCGTACGCCAGACCGCTGGTGTGCGAGAGGAGATGGCGGACCGTCGAGCCCTCGGGCCCGGCCGGCTCGTCCAGCTCGACCGCCCCCTCCTCGTACGCCACGAGCACCGCGTACGCGGCGAGCGGCTTGGTCACGGACGCCAGCGGGAAACGGTGCGACGCCGGGCCGTGCGACCCTGTCACCGTGCCGTCCGCCCGTACGACGGCTGCGGCGGCCGTCGGAACCGGCCAGTTCTCGATCATCGCCAGGCTCTGCATGGCCACGAGCGTAGACGGCCCCGGCCCGGCCCCCCGCCCCGGGACACCCCCAGCAAAATCGTCCCCCGTTTCGCTTGCTTCGAGTGCACTCCAAGGTTCTACGTTTGAAGGCATGACGCTGATCGAGAGCACCCCCGTCCGGACGGCGACCGAGGACATCTGCGTAACGGCCCCACCCACGCATCCCCGACCCGAGGGCGAGGACCACTACACGATCAGCGAAGTGGTCACCTTCACCGGCCTCACCGCGCACACCCTGCGCTGGTACGAGCGCATCGGACTCATGCCGCACGTCGACCGGTCCCACACCGGGCAGCGGCGCTTCACCAACCGCGACCTCGACTGGCTCACCTTCGTCGGCAAACTGCGCCTCACCGGCATGCCGGTCGCCGACATGGTCCGCTACGCCGAGCTGGTCCGGGAGGGCGAGCACACCTTCGAACAGCGGCAGGAGCTGCTGGAGCAGACCCGGCGCGACGTACGCAGCCGGATCGCCGAACTCCAGGACACCCTCGCCGTACTCGACTTCAAGATCGACTTCTACGCCGGCGCGCACGGTGCGCACCGCGCGTCGGAAAGGGCCTCATGATGAGCACCACCCAGAAGATCAGCACAGTGACGCTCGGCGCCGGCGGACCCACGGTCGGCGTCCAGGGCTTCGGCGCCATGGGCATCAGCGAGTTCTACGGCGACACCGACGAGACGGCCGCCCGCGACACCCTCGAAGCGACCCTCGAAACCGGCGTCACCCTCATCGACACCGCCGACTCCTACGGTCACGGGGCCAACGAGACGTTCCTCGCACCGTTCGTCGCCGCGCACCGCGACGAGATCACCCTCGCCACCAAGTTCGGCATCGAACGCAGTGACGACCCGGCGTACCGGGGCATCCGCAACGACCCCGCGTACATCAGGAAGGCCGTCGAAGGCTCCCTGCGGCGCCTGGACGTCGACGTCATCGACCTCTACTACATGCACCGCCACGACCCCGCCGTGCCGTTCGCCGAGTCCATCGGCACCATGGCCGAGCTCGTCGCCGAGGGCAAGGTCAAACACCTCGGCCTGAGCGAGGTCACCGGCGCGGAACTGCGCGAGGCGCACGCCCTGCACCCCATCACCGCGCTCCAGTCCGAGTGGTCACTGTTCTCCCGCGACGTCGAGACGAGCGCCGTGGGCGCCGCCGCCGAACTGGGCGTCGCACTCGTGCCGTACTCCCCGCTCGGACGCGGCTTCCTGACCGGCTCGTTCACCCAGGCGGAAGAACTCAAGGGCGCCGACATCCGCCTCACCCAGCCCCGCTTCAACGGCGACAACGCGAGCAGGAACGCAGCCCTCCTCGAACCCGTCCGCACCGTCGCCGCCGCGCATGACGCGACCGCCGGGCAGATCGCGCTGGCCTGGGTGCAGCAGCGGGCCCAGGTGCACGGCCTGACCGTCGTACCGATCCCCGGCACCCGCAAGCGCACCCGCCTCGTGGAGAACTCCGCCGCCACCCGCATCACCCTCACCCCCGAGGAACTGGCGCTCCTGGAGCCGATCGCCGGGCAGGTCTCCGGCGACCGCTACCCGGACATGTCGTTCACCGCCGCCGGGCGCGAATAGCACCACGTCACGACGCCAGCGCGTACACCGCGAAGCCCGCCGCGAGCAGCCCCGCCGCCGCCCGGCGGGCCTTAGGGCCTGTCGTGTGGATCTTGCCGGGCTCGCGGTCCCTGGCACGCACGCCCGCCGCGTTGTCGTCGGTCGGCATGGCTCCGCCATGCCTCCCTCCTCCGCCTTGCGATCGCACGCACCAGACCCCGCTCCCTTATCCGGCC
>NZ_JBHUZM010000226.1:0-8284 GCF_042667665.1 Streptomyces sp. NPDC057307
CGGCACCCCTTCGCGGGGTGCCGCCCACCGGCGGCGTGCGTGTCACCTGTTCCCTACCGCGCGTTACTTGCGCATGACCTCCGGCTCGTGGCGGCGCAGCAAACGCGCCACCACGACCCCGCACACGACTCCGATGAACAGCAGGACCCCGACGTTGAAGCCCCACTGGGCCACGGAGTGGTCCCAGAGCGGGTCCAGGTCGTTGGGGCTCTTGGGCTCCCACGGCGGCATCAGATGCGCCAGGTCGAGGGTCGAACCGGTGCCGGCGATGGCCCAGCGCGAGGGCATCAGCCAGGCGAACTGCTCCAGACCGGGCGAACCGTAGATCTGGAAGAGCGTGCCGGTGAAGACGACCTGGACGATCGCGAACATGACCAGCAGCGGCATGGTCTTCTCGGCGGTCTTCACCAGCGAGGAGATCACCAGACCGAACATCATCGACGTGAAGCCGAGCGCGATGATCACGATGCACATCTCGACGGCCGGCGGCATGAGCAGGCCCTCGTCGGGCAGCGCGCGGGGCGCGAAGCCGATGCCGCAGAGGATCACGCCCTGGAAGGCCGTGATCACGCCGAGCACGATGACCTTGGACATCAGATACGCGGAACGGGAGAGGCCGGTGGCCCGTTCCCGTTCGTAGATCACCCGTTCCTTGATCAGTTCTCGTACGGAGTTGGCCGCACCCGAGAAGCACATACCGACCGCGAGGATCAGCAGGATCGTCCCGGCCTTGCCGTTGAACTGGGCCGGCGGGTCGGGCGGTCCCAGACCGAAGTCCGCCGGAATCACGACGCTCACCACGCCGAGGACGGCGGGCAGTATCACCATCAGGCCGAGGAAGCCCCGGTCGGAGGCGATCACCGAGGAGTAGCGGCGGATCAGCGTCCAGAGCTGGGAGCCCCAGCTCTGCGGCTTCGGCGGGCGCATCTGCTGCGGTGTCGGCATGTGGGCCGACTGCGCGGCGACGGCGTCGATGTCCGCGGCGTACATCTGGTAGTGCTGCGAGCCGCGCCAGCGGCCCGCCCAGTCGTAGTCGCGGTAGTTCTCGAACGCCGAGAACACATCGGCCCAGGTCGTGTAGCCGAAGAAGTTGAGCGCCTCCTCGGGCGGTCCGAAGTACGCGACCGAGCCGCCGGGCGCCATGACGAGCAGCTTGTCGCAGATCGCCAGCTCGGCCACGGAGTGCGTGACGACCAGGACGGTACGGCCGTCGTCGGCGAGGCCGCGCAGGAGCTGCATGACGTCGCGGTCCATGCCCGGGTCGAGACCCGACGTGGGCTCGTCCAGGAAGATCAGCGACGGCTTGGTCAGCAGTTCCAGGGCGACGGAGACGCGCTTGCGCTGGCCGCCGGAGAGCGAGGTGACCCGCTTCTCCTTGTGGATGTCGAGCTTCAGCTCGCGCAGCACCTCGTCGATACGGGCCTCGCGCTCGGACTCGGCGGTGTCACCGGGGAACCGGAGCTTGGCGGCGTACTTGAGCGCCTTCCGTACGGTCAGCTCCTTGTGCAGGATGTCGTCCTGCGGGACCAGACCGATGCGCTGGCGCAGCTCGGCGAACTGCTTGTACAGATTCCTGTTGTCGTACAGGACGTCGCCCTCGTTGGCGGGCCGGTAGCCGGTGAGCGCCTTGAGGAGCGTGGACTTGCCGGAGCCCGAGGGGCCGATGACCGCGATGAGCGACTTCTCCGGAACACCGAAGGAGACGTCCTTGAGGATCTGCTTGCCGCCGTCGACCGTCACCGTGAGGTGGCGGGCGGAGAAGGAGACCTCACCGGTGTCGACGAACTCTTCCAGCCGGTCGCCGACGAGTCGGAACGTCGAGTGACCGACGCCGACGATGTCGTTCGGGCCGATGAGCGCCGTACCGGACTTGGTGATCGGCTGACCGTTGACGTACGTGCCGTTGTGGGACCCGAGGTCGCGGATCTGGAAACGGCCGTCGGGCGTCGAGGTGAACTCGGCGTGCAGACGGGAGACCTGGAGGTCGGAGACGACCAGTTCGTTCTCCAGCGCACGGCCGATGCGCATCACCCGGCCGAGAGCCACCTGGTGGAAGGTGGTCGGGCTGCGGTCCCCGTACACCGGCGGCGCCCCCGCCGCGCCACCGATGCCCGAACCGCCCGGACCGCCGGCACCGGGGCCCCCCGGCCCTCCGTGCTGCTGCGGTACGTAGCCGTGCTGAGGAGGCTGCTGTTGGTGCTGGGGCGGCTGCTGTTGCGGTGGCGGCCAGCCCTGCTGCCCCTGCTGCTGAGGAGGCTGCTGCTGAGGGGTCCAGCCGGGAGCGCCCTGCGGCTGCGGCTGCGCGGGCGCGTGCTGCGCCTTGACCTGCTGGGGCGGTGTGCCCTGGGCCTGGTAGGCACCGGCCGCCGCGCCGTTCAGATTCAGCCGCGGTCCGTCGGTCGCATTGCCGAGATGTACGGCCGTTCCCGGACCGATTTCCAGCTGATGGATCCGCTGGCCCTGCACATAAGTGCCGTTGGTGCTGCCGTGGTCCTCAATTACCCAACTACGGCCCCCCCAGCTGATGGTGGCGTGACGCCACGAGACCCGGGCGTCATCGATCACCAGGTCGCCCTGCGGATCACGTCCCAGGGTGTATGACCTGGACTGGTCGAGCGTCCAGGTCCTTCCATTCATTTCAAGTACGAGCTCTGGCACTCCATGCCCCACTAGTTGTCCCCCGGGTTGCTCCCATCGCAGGGAGTCTAGGGATGGCGAACATCGTGGGGAACTATTTCAGGCCCGCCCCCTTATACGAAAGTCGGGCCTCGGAGAAGACCACAAAATCTCCTTCAGGGCGCGGCGAAACGTAAGTGAACAGGCTCAAATCCCACAAGAGGGGCGCGTCCGGGGTATCCGTGTCCGGTCGCTTCCCCGGACGGGTGTCCGGTACGCGGGACGCCGGGTCGCCCCACGCGTCACGCCCGATACGGTGGGATCACCATGAGCGCATCGCAGCCCCCTCAGACCGCTGACGCCGCCCCCACACTTCTCGTCAAGATCTTCGGGAAGGACCGCCCGGGGATCACCGCCGGCCTTTTCGACACCCTCGCCGCCTACTCGCTCGACGTCATAGACATCGAGCAGGTCGTCACCCGTGGCCGTATCGTCCTGTGCGCGCTCGTCACCTCGCCGGAGGCCGGCGGCAGCACCGAGGGCGAGCTGCGCGCGACCGTCCACAGCTGGGCCGACTCCCTGAAGCTCCAGGCCGAGATCATCTCCGGGACGGGCGACAACAGGCCGCGCGGCAGCGGCCGTTCCCATGTCACCGTGCTCGGACATCCGCTGTCCGCCGAGTCGACGGCCGCCATCGCCGCCCGCATCACCTCGACGGGCGGGAACATCGACCGGATCTTCCGGCTGGCGAAGTACCCGGTCACGGCGGTGGAGTTCGCCGTGTCGGGCACGGAGACCGAACCGCTGCGGACCGCGCTGGCGACCGAGGCCGCCGAGATCGGCGTCGACGTGGCCGTCGTCTCGGCCGGGCTGCACCACCGGGCGCAGCGCCTCGTCGTCATGGACGTCGACTCGACCCTCATCCAGGACGAGGTCATCGAACTGTTCGCCGCGCACGCGGGCTGCGAGGAGCAGGTCGCCGAGGTGACGGCCAGGGCCATGGCGGGCGAGCTGGACTTCGAGCAGTCGCTGCACGCGCGTGTGGCGCTGCTGGCCGGGCTCGACGCGTCGGTGGTGGAGAAGGTACGCGCGGAGGTACGGCTCACGCCCGGCGCCCGCACCCTGATCCGTACGCTCAAGCGGCTCGGCTACCAAGTGGGCGTCGTGTCCGGCGGGTTCACCCAGGTGACCGACGGGCTGAAGGACCAGCTCGGGCTGGACTTCGCCTCGGCGAACACGCTGGAGATAGTGGACGGGAAGCTCACCGGGCGCGTGGTGGGCGAGATCGTCGACCGGGCGGGCAAGGCCAGGCTGCTGCGGCGGTTCGCGGCGGAGGCCGGGGTGCCGCTGTCCCAGACGGTGGCGATCGGCGACGGGGCCAACGATCTGGACATGCTGAACGCGGCGGGGCTGGGGGTCGCGTTCAACGCCAAGCCGGTGGTCCGCAGGGCGGCGCACACGGCGGTGAACGTGCCGTTCCTGGACACGGTGCTGTATCTGCTGGGAATCACGCGCGAAGAGGTCGAAGAGGTGGAGGCCGCGGAGGCGGAAGCGGCCTCGGATCCGTCCGTCTGACCGGCCCCCGAGAGACGATGGAGCCCCGGCACGCACACCGTGCCGGGGCTCTGTCCGTAAGGGAGTTGGGCGGTCGGGGGTGGTGACTCGCGGGTGGCGACTCGGGCGTTCGGTCGCGCGGTCGGTCGAGCGGTCAGTCGTGCGGCGCCCAGTATTCGAGCAGCGTCCCCACGTCGGGCTCCACGGTCTTCCACGAGCCGGTGAACCCGATGACGGCGAACGCCGAGGTCGGGAACGCGCTCGCGGTCAGCCGGCCCAGGGCGTCACCCTCGGCGCGGGCCGAGAGGGCGTCGGCGAGGGCGTGCATGCCGGGGTTGTGGCCGATCAGCAGGAGATCGTTCACCTCGTCCGGTGTCTCGGTGAGCAGCGCCAGGAGATCGCCGAGCGTGGCGTCGTACAACCGGTCCTCGTAGACGGTCCTGGGCCGCTGCGGCAACTCGTGCACCGCCAGCTTCCAGGTCTCGCGCGTACGGGCCGCCGTCGAACAGAGAGCCAGATCGAAGGCGATACCGGTCTCCGCGAGCCGCCGACCGGCCACCGGGGCGTCCGCGCGGCCTCGCTCGGCGAGCGGCCGCTCGTGGTCGGCCACCTCGGGCCAGTCGGCCTTCGCGTGCCGGAGTAGGGCAATCCTGCGGGGTGTTTCGACGCTCATGCAACCCAGCTTCGCACGAAATGCGCCGTCAGGCGCGGGGTGTTGGAGGGGTCACCCACCACGGGTGACCCTGTCGGCGACGGCGCTACCGGGAGAGGGTCTGCTGAATCTGGATCACCATCCGGCCGACGCCGGGCTCACCGGCGGAGGCGGCGGCCTGGCCGGGGCCGGCCATCACCAGCAGCAGCGCGGCGAACGCGAGGGCGGGGAGCACCACGGCCCACCAAGGGAGACGGATGTCGACACGGTCGGGGGACGGGCGGTGGGACCGGGTGTGCGTAGGGGCCGACATGGCCGCCTCCGTAGGTCTGCGGTTGAAGTACCTCAAAGCTACGGATCAGCGGCCCCGCGTCACATCCGGAGACCCACCCACTCGACCCTGACCCTGACCCCCTAGGGGATGGTGGTGCTGGCACCACCATTTCTTTTTTCGAGGCTCGGTTCGCCTCCGGGCGCTTTGAGCCCCTGTCGACGGTCGACCGTGCTCAGCCCCTCGTTCCTCGGGGCCTCCGCGCGCTCTCCCTTTCGACAGCGGCGCGCCCTTCGGCTCACTCGCCCGGAAGTTCCCCGGGGGTCAAGGGCTGGCGATGGAGGCGATGACGGCGATCACGACCATGATGCCGATGATCGTGCCGAACATCAGCAGCAGTTTCTTCTGGCCGTTCTGGGGATTCGGATCAAGGACTGGCATGCGCCCAGTTTCTCATCTCAGCACTCGTCCTCGATCGTCCGGTCCCGCCCCGCGACGACCCCCAGAATGATCTGCGGCACCATCAGCCCGCCCACGAACATGATCGGCAGTTCCCAGCCGCCGCTGTGCTGGTAGAGCACGCCCACCAGCAGCGGCCCCGGAATGGAGATCAGATAGCCGGTGCTCTGGGCGAAGGCGGACAGCCGTACGACCCCGGCGCCGGTACGCGCGCGCATGCCGATCATCGTGAGCGCCAGCGGGAAGGCGCAGTTGGAGACGCCCAGCAGCACGGCCCACACCCAGGCCCCGGCGGCGGGCGCCAGATAGAGGCCCGCGTAGCCGATGAGACCGCAGGCGCCCAGGGCGATGACGATCGGGCCCTGGTTCCTCATCCGGCCGGCCAGCCGCGGGATCACGAAGGCCAGCGGCACGCCCATCACCATGGTGACGGCCAGCAGCAGTCCCGCCGTACCGGCCGAGACCCCCGCGTCGCGGAAGATCTGCGGCATCCAGCCCATGGTGATGTACGCACCCGTCGCCTGGAGGCCGAAGAAGCAGCCGAGCGCCCAGGCGGTGCGGCTGCGGGCGATCCTCGGTGCCGGCGCCGCGGCCTGCTCGGGCCCCGGCCGGTGCCCCACGTCGGCCGGGGCCGCCGCGCCGCGCCGGTCGCGTACGAGGAGCGCGGCCCACGGCAGTACGGCGACGGCGGCGACCACGGCCCACAGACCGAGGCCCAGCCGCCAACTGCCGCCCAACGCGGTGGTCATGGGCACGGTCGCGGCCGCCGCCAGGGCCGTGCCGGCGGACAGCGACATCGAGTAGAGGCCGGTCATGGTGCCGACCCGGTCGGGGAAGTACCGCTTCACGATCACCGGCATCAGCACGTTGCTGACGGCTATGCCCATCAGCGCGAGCGCGCTCGCCGCGAGGAAGGCGGCCGTGCTGTTGGTGAAGGGGCGGATCAGCAGGCCGGCCGTGATGGCCACCATGCCCGCGCAGACGACGGCGGCGGGCCCGAAGCGGCGGGCGAGGCGCGGGGCCGTGATGCCGAAGACGGCGAAGCAGAGCGCGGGGACGGAGGTGAGGACCCCGGCGACGCTGCCGCTCATGTGGAGTCCGTCGCGTACGTCTTCGAGCAGCGCGCCGAGGCTGGTGATGGCGGGACGGAGATTGACGGCGGCGAGGACGAGTCCCACGGCGAGAAGACGGGTCAGCCACACGGTCGTCCGGGGTGCGGGTGACGGTGCGGGAGAGTCGGCGGGCGCGGGCGCGACGTCCTCCCGGGGCGCGAGTGGGGTCGTGGTCTCGTCAAACATGGTGCCATCATAGAATCATGGGATGATTGGTTGTCCAATCCGGACGGCGATCTGCGGACGGCAATCTCCGGAGAGCGATCTCCGGATGGCAGACTCCCGACATCCGCCCCCGGCACTGAGAACCTGGAGCACCATGGCCCTGACCTCTCCCCGGCGATCCGCGCTCTCCGACCAGGTGATCACCGAGCTGCGGAACCAGATCACGTCGGGCGAATGGCCGGTGGGCTCACGCATCCCCACCGAGCCCGAGCTGGTCGAGCAGCTCGGCGTGGCCCGTAACACCGTCCGCGAGGCCGTTCGCGCGCTGGCGCACAACGGGCTCCTGGACATCCGGCAGGGCTCGGGAACGTATGTCATCGCCACGAGCGAGCTGGCCGGTGTGATGCACCGCCGGTTCGCCGACGCCGACGCCCGGCACATCGCGGAGGTGCGCTCCACCCTCGAAGCCTCGGCGGCCCGGCTGGCGGCCGAGCGGCGTACGGAGCGGGACGTACGGCAGCTGGAGACGCTGCTGGCGCGCCGCGAGGAGGCGTGGGCGGGCGGGGACGCCGAACTGTTCGTGGCCGCCGACGCGACCCTGCACCTGGCGGTGGTCGCGGCCTCGCACAACGAGGTGCTCACCGCGCTCTACGCGGACCTGAGCGAACTGCTGCGCGACGGGCTGCGCGCGGATGTGGGGCGTGAGCTGCGGCCGGCGTTCCATCTGGACCACGCGCGGCTGGTGGCGGCGATCAGGGCCCGGGACGCGGAGACGGCGGGGACGGAGGCGGCGAGCCACGCGTTCACCTGTCTCCGCGAGACGGTCTGACGGTCGACTGCGGCCGGTCCGGCCCCCCCGGCCGTCAGCGCGTGACCGTCAGGGCGTGACGCGCTCGTGGCTGACCCAGGCCGATGCGACTTCCTTCCAGCAGCGCCCGGTGAGCCGCGCGTAGCGGGCGGCCCCGGCCTCGGCGGGGGCGCTGTCGGAGTCGACGTCCCACCAGCGCGCGCACTCCACGTGCAGTTGGACGCGGTCGGTGCCGGGGTACGGGTTGTGGCAGAACGCGGTCACCAGGGAGCCCTCGGTCGTCGTACGGCAGTGGGCGCCGAACGGGTCGCGCTCACCGTCGTCGCCGTCGCGGTCGTCGTCGTCGGCATCCACCGCCATCCGGTCGGCGCCGGTCAGGCCCGCCGCCGACGTCCTGGCCACCGGGGGCGGCGACTCGTCCCGTACGACGGCGGTGACGGCGAGGCCCGCCACGATCAGCACCGCCACCGTCAGTGAGGCAGCCGCCTTGCGTGCTCTCCGATACACAGCGACACCTCCTCCCCGATCAGTGTGCGGGGAGTCGTCGCGCTTCTCGACTCGGACGGACACGGACGGTGACCGGAGGCGGTCCGCGACGTCCGTCACACGGAAGCGGGAAGCCGCGTGACCGCCGGACGGCGGTCACG
>NZ_JBHUZM010000227.1:0-7761 GCF_042667665.1 Streptomyces sp. NPDC057307
GGGGGGGGCCCCCGCCCGGCCCCCCCCCGGCCAGGGCCCCTCACGCCAGCCGTACATGCCCCTCACCCGCGCCCTCCAGCTCCAGCACCCACACCTCGTTGCGCCCCGCGCGCAGCACCGGACCCGGCACATACAGCGACTCCTGCGGGCCCACCGCCCAGTACCGCCCCAGACAGAAACCGTTGACCCAGACGAAACCGCGCGTCCAGCCCGGCAGGGAGAGCCGCGCGTCACCCGGGGACGCCAGGTCGCACGAGCCCCGGTACAGGCCCCGCGCGCCCGGCCAGGACGGGGCGCGGAACGGGAGCGCGGCGACCGCCGCCGCGTCGTCGAAGGCGTCCAGCCGCAGACCCCGCGCCCGAACCCCGTGCAGATACTGCCGCTCGTGCCGGAAACCGCCCGTGATCCCCTTCGGCTCACCCGTACGCGGCCCGTAGTTGACCCGCCCCAGGGACTCCACCCACGCCTCGACCACCGCCGGCCCCGCCACCGGCTCCGCCAGCACCGGGTCCCCCTCGCGCAGCACCCCCGCCCGCACCCCGTCGACCTGCACCACCGCCAGATCGCGCAGCCCCGCCAGTGTCAGCGGATACGGCCGCCGGGGACCCGGCACCGCCACCCGGTAGCGCACCAGCCCCCGGTCCACGCCCAGTTCGTCGAAGGACGGCGGCATCGGCGTCCGCGTCTCCGGACCGCCGAGCGCGTCGATCACCTCGTCCAGCGGCGCCCACGCGTCCAGCTCCGCGCGCACCGGCCCGTCACCCAGTACCGGGGGAGCGGGCGGCACCTCGGGCAACGGCCCCTCCTGGTAACCCGCCAGGACCTCCCGGAACAGCCAGAACTTCTCCGTCGGCCGCCCCGCCTCGTCCACCGGCGCGTCGTAGTCGTACGACGTCACATCCGGCTCCAGCACACCGTCGTGCAGCGCGCCCGCCCGATTGGCACCCGCCCGGCCCGCGAAATTCGTACCACCGTGCGCCATGTAGATGTTCACCGACGCCCCGCACTCCAGAATCTCCCGCAGCGCCCCCGCCGCGTCCGCCGGATCGCGCACCACAGGCCCCGCGCCCCAGTGGTCGAACCAGCCGCACCAGAACTCCATGCACATCAGCGGACCCCCGGCCCGGTGCTCACGCAGCGTCCCGAACGCCGCGCGCGCCCCCGAGCCGAAATTCACCGTCGCCAGCACCCCGGGCACCGAGCCACCCGTCAGCATGTGGTCCTCCGGCCCGTCGGAGGTGAACAGCGGCACAGCGATCCCGCAGTCACGCAGCAGCGCGGCCAGAGTCGAGAGGTACGGCAGGTCGGAGCCGTAACTCCCGTACTCGTTCTCGACCTGCACCATGATCACCGGGCCGCCCCGGTCGATCTGGCGGGAGACGACCTGCGGCAGGAGGCGCCGGAACCACCGCTCCACCGGAGCCAGATACTCCGGATCACCGGTCCGGACCCGCGCACCCACGGCCGCCGTCAGCCAGTGCGGCAGCCCGCCGTTGTCCCACTCCGCGCAGATGTACGGGCCCGGCCGCACGATCGCCCACAGCCCCGCGCCGGCCGCCGCGTCCAGGAACCGGCCCAGCGCCGCCACATCCGCGTACCGGCCCGGCGCGGGCTCGTGCAGATTCCACGGGACATACGTCTCCACACAGTTAAGGCCCATCGCCCGCAGCATCCGCAGCCGGTGCGGCCACTGCTCCTCATGGACCCGGAAATAGTGCAGCGCCCCCGAAAGCAGCCGCACCGGGCGGCCGTCCACCAGGAAATCCTTGTCACCTACAGTGAAATCGGCCACCACCGCTGCCCTTCGGTTCGATCATCTGCCAGGGCCACCGTCACCCCCTGGCCAGGGACCGGTCCATGGACAAAGATCAGCGGTGCATGGACGCAGACGAAACCGGCAGGGGAGGCGCGGAAGCGGATGTACCACACCTGGATGCGGTACTTCACCCCCAGCCCCGTCCACCACCGCCTCGGCCTCGTCTGCCTCGGCGTCGGCCTCCAGCACGGCCGGCTGCCGACCGTCGGACCCCGCGTCCTCGACCACCACGTCGCCGTCCTCATCGGCGCGGGCAGCGGCTGGTACCGCGACCCCGAAGGCCACCGCACCACCGTCACCGCACCCGCGCTGCTCTGGCTGCTCCCCGGCGTACCGCACCACTACGGCGCCGACCCCGAGACCGGCTGGGACGAGAGCTTCGTCGACTTCACCGGCCCCGCCACCGCCACCTACACCGAACTCGGCTACATCGAGACGGACCGCCCCGTCGTCCCCCTCTCCGACGCCGCCACCGCGCGCGCCACCGTCGGCCGCATCGTCCGCGCCGCACGGCGCGGCAACCCGCTCCTGGAGGTCGAGACCGGCGCCGCCGTCCACGAACTCCTCGTCGAGCTGCGCCGCTCCCGCGCCGACACCAACGCCGAGGGCGACCTGGTCCTCCAGGCCCTCGCCCGCGACGCCTTCCTGCCGCTCTCCGTCGCCGAACACGCCACCCGGCACGGCATGACCCCCGCCGAACTGCGGGGCGCCGTCCGCAGGGGCGCCGGTTGCAGCCCCAAGGACTATCTCCTCGGCATCAGACTCGGCCGCGCCAAAGAACTCCTCGCCGCCACCGACCTGCCCGTCGCGGCCGTCGCGCGCCGTGTCGGCTACGACGACCCGGCGTACTTCTCCCGGCTGTTCACACGCCGCGTGGGCACCGCGCCCATCCGCTTCAGGGAACGCCAGGGCCGGACCGTCCCCGGCGGCTGGAGCGACCGCGTCCCCGACCCCGACCACCCGCCGACGATCACGACGCCCTCTCCTTGAGACGCCGCACCGTGCCACCCGGCACAGGCCCTAAGCTTCCGAACCATGACCACGAGTACCGACGGTGACAACGGCGGCATCGACCAGTCCGTCCAGGCCGAGCTGGACCGGCTCCGCGGCAGTATCGACAACATCGACGCGGCCGTCGTACACATGCTGGCCGAACGCTTCAAATGCACCCAGCAGGTCGGCGTCCTCAAAGCCGCACACCACCTGCCGCCCGCCGACCAGGCCCGTGAGTCCCGGCAGATCACCCGGCTCCGGCAGCTCGCCGAGAGCGCCCGGCTCGACCCCGCGTTCGCCGAGAAACTGCTCAACTTCATCATCGCCGAGGTGATCCGCCACCACGAGACGATCGCGGACGGTGCCGCCGCACGCGACGACAGGCCGTGAGACGACAGGCCGTGAGGGGCAGGCTGTGAGGGCGGGCCGTGACGACGGGCTCTGACGCCGACCTCTGACGACGGGCTGTGAAGCGCGCGCCGTGAAGGCGGGCCGCGAGGGCGAGCCGTAAGGGCGGCCCATGAAGCGCGGGCCCGCGACACAGGGCCCCGGCCGGCCGCGCTCCCCGCACATGACCACCACCCCGCCCGCGAAGTGCCCCCCTTGCCCCCGTACCCCGCCCCGTGCGCTCTCAGCGCAACCCCCACCCGCTGCGCGCCCCGAGGCCCATCGGGCAGCATGTCCCCATGTCCGTACTGACGCGCGACGAAGCGCAGACCCGTGCCCAGCTCATCGACGTCCACCGGTACACGGTCGCCCTCGACCTGACCACCGGCGACGAGACCTTCGAATCCCGCGCCGCCATCCACTTCACCGCCCTCGCGGCCGGAGACACCTTCGTCGAGCTGAAGCCCGCACTGCTGCGCTCCGTCACCCTCGACGGGCAGCCCCTGGACCCCGGCGCGCTCACCGAGAACCGGCTTCCACTCACCGGACTCACCGCCGGCGAGCACGAACTGCGCGTCGACGCCACCATGCGCTACTCCCGCACCGGCGAAGGCATGCACCGCTTCACCGACCCCACCGACGGCGAGACCTACGTCTACACCCAGATGTTCCTCGAAGACGTCCAGCGCGTCTTCGCCGTCTTCGACCAGCCCGACCTCAAGGCCGTCTTCGAACTCGGCGTCACCGCACCCGAAGGCTGGACCGTCCTCGGCAACGGCATCGCCACCGACGAGGGCGACGGCCGCTGGAGCCTCGCCGCGACCCCGCCCATCTCCACCTACCTCGTGGCCGTCGCCGCCGGCCCCTGGCACTCCGTCCGCACCGAACACGCGGGCCTGCCCTTCGGCCTCCACTGCCGCCGCTCCCTGGCACCCCACCTCGACATCGACGCCGACGAGATCTTCGCCATCACCCGCGCCTGCTACGACCGCTACCACGAGAAGTTCGAGGAGCCGTACCCCTTCGACTCCTACGACCAGGCGTTCGTCCCCGAGTTCAACGCGGGCGCCATGGAGAACCCCGGCCTCGTCACCTTCCGCGACGAATTCGTCTACCGCTCCGCCGTCACCGAGACCGAGCGGCAGACCCGCGCCATGGTCATCGCCCACGAGATGGCCCACATGTGGTTCGGCGACCTCGTCACCCTCACCTGGTGGGACGACGTCTGGCTGAACGAGTCCTTCGCCGAGTACATGGGCTACCAGACCCTCACCGAGGCGACCCGCTACACCGACACCTGGGTCGCCTTCGGCATCGACCGCAAGTCCTGGGGTTACGACGCCGACCAGCGGCCCTCCACCCACCCCGTCGCACCCAACCCCGACGCCGTCCCCGACACCGCCTCCGCGATGCTCAACTTCGACGGCATCTCCTACGCCAAGGGCGCCTCCGCCCTGCGCCAACTCGTCGCCTGGCTCGGCGAGAAGGACTTCCTCGCCGGCATCAACACACACTTCGCCCGGCACAAGTTCGCCAACGCCACCCTCGCCGACTTCATCGACTCCCTCGCCGCCTCCACCGACCGCGACGTGCACCGATGGGCCGAACAGTGGCTCCGCACCACCGGCGTCGACACCCTCACCCCCACCGTCGACGGCAACGGCTCCGAGGCCGGCTGGACACTCGACGTCGCCCAGCGGGGCGACCGCCCGCACCGTATCGCCGTCGGCGCCTACGACCGCGACCTCGTCGACCCCGGCCACCTCACCCCACGCGACCGCTTCGAGATCGACATCCCACAGCAGGACGGCCCCACCGTCCGCCCCGGCCGCCGCCCCGACCTCGTCGTCCTCAACGACGGCGACCTCACCTACGCCAAGATCCGCCTCGACGACCGCTCCTGGGCCACCGCCCTCGACTCCCTCTCCGCCGTCCCCGACCCGCTGACCCGCGCCGTCGTCTGGAACGCCGCCCGCGACCTGGTCCGCGACGGCGAACTGGCCCCCACCGCCTACCTGGACGCCGCCCGCACCCACCTCCCGCACGAATCCGACCTGGCCGTCGTCCAGGGCGTACTCGGCTTCGCCGCCACCCAGATCACCGACCGCTACCTCGGCCCCGACGACCGGCCCGCCGCCCTCGCCACCCTCACCGCCATCTGCCGCGCCCTCATCCGCCGCACCGAGGACGGCAACGCGCCCGGACTGCGCCTCACCGCCGTACGCCACTTCATCTCCGCCGCCACCCAGCCCGACGGCATCCAGGACTGGCTGAACTCCGGCAGCGTCCCCGGCGGCCCCGAACTCGACCCCGAACTGCGCTGGCGCATCCTCTACCGCCTCGCCGTCCTCGGCGCCGTCGACGACACCGCCATCGACGAGGAACTCGCCCGCGACCCCAGCGCCACCGGCCAGGAAGGCGCCGCCCGCTGCCGCGCCGCCCGCCCCGACAGCGACGCCAAAACCGCCGCCTGGGAACGGATGTTCCTCGGCGACGACCTGTCCAACTACCTCTTCACCGCCACCGCCCAAGGCTTCTGGCAGCCCGAACAGACCGACCTCGTACGCAAGTACGTCCCGCGCTTCTACACCGACGTCGTCGACCTCGCCACCCGCCGCGGCCCCGCCATCGCCGAATGCGCCGGCCGCTACGCCTTCCCGCTCCACGCCGTGGACGCTCAATCACTGCGCCTGGGCGAGGAGTGCCTGACCGGCCCCGACCTCCTGCCCGCCCTGCGCCGCAAACTCGTCGACCAACTGGACGACCTCCGCCGCGCGCTCCGAGTACGGGAAGGCTGACCCTCCTTACGGAGGAGCCGACCCCCTTCACGGAACAAGCGACCCTCCTTACGGACGACCCGTACGGACGACGGGCCGGGCACGCGCGTACGGCGCCGCCCGGCCCGCCCTCCGTACCGACGCACCGCCGTACCGACGCACCGCCGTACCGACGCACCGCCGTACCGACGCACCGCCGTACCGACGTACCGAAGCCCCCACACCACTCTCCTTCAGCGCACACCGCTACCCCTCCCGGGTTCGGATCGTTGTGCACCGTGGGCACCACCCGACCGACCCCGGACCCCCCGGTGCAGTTGCCCCACGCGCCCTGAAGGACCCTCCATGACCGACCTGTCAGCAGACGATCACGACCGGCCGCACGATCTGGTCGGCATCGGCATCGGACCGTTCAACCTCTCCCTCGCCGCGCTCGCCGACGGCATCCACGGAGGTCTCGCCGCCACCTTCTTCGAACAGCGCCCCGCCTTCCACTGGCACCCCGGCCTGCTCCTCGACGGCACCACCCTCCAAGTACCCTTCCTGGCCGACCTGGTGACCCTCGTCGACCCGGCGAGCCCCTGGTCCTTCCTGAGCTACCTCAGAGCGCGCGAGCGCCTCTACCCCTTCTACTTCGCCGAGCGCTTCCACATCCAGCGCGCCGAGTACGACGCCTACTGCCGCTGGGTCAGCGAACAACTCCCCGGACTCCACTTCGGCCACCATGTCGACGCCGTCCGCTGGAACGCCGAACGCGCCCTCTTCGAGGTCGACTTCACCCAGCTCGACCACGACGGCGAGGTCGAGGCACTCGGCCGCGCCTACACCCGCAACGTCGCACTCGGCATCGGCACCGAGCCCCACATCCCCGAACCGCTCAAACTCCTCGCCGACACCCCCGCCGTCCCCGTCATCCACTCCGCCGACTACCTCGCCCACCGCGACCGGATCCTCGACGCCGAACACATCACCGTCGTCGGCTCCGGACAGTCCGGCGCCGAAGTCTTCCTCGACCTGCTGCGCGCCCGCCCCGCCGGCGCCGAGAAACTCCACTGGCTCGCCCGCACCGAGGCGTTCGCACCCATGGAGTACTCCAAACTCGGCCTGGAGCAGTTCACCCCCGACTACACCAGCTACTTCCACGCCCTCCCCGAACGGGTACGCGACGAACTCGTCCCGCGTCAGTGGCAGCTCCACAAAGGCATCGACGCCGGCACCATCGCCGCCATCCACGACGAGCTGTACCGCCGCACGCTGCGCGGCGGCTGGCCCGACGCCGTCCTCACCCCCGGCGTCCTCGTCCGCACCGCGGGCCGCGTCGGCGCCACCAGGATCGAACTCCACCTGGAACACGGCCAGCAGGCCGGCCGCTCCCGCCTCACCACCGACGCCGTCGTCCTCGCCACCGGCTACCGCGAGCGCCCGCTCGGCCGGCTCCTGGCCGGCCTCGACCCGTACATGCGGCTCGACAAGTCCGAACGCCCACGCATCGACGCCCGGTACCGGCTGGTCCTCGACCCCTCCGTCACCGGCTCCGTGTACGTACAGAACGCCGAACGCCACACACACGGCGTCGGCGCCCCCGACCTCGGCCTCGCCGCCTGGCGCAGCGCGACCATCCTCAACTCGCTCACCGGCACCGAGCCCTACCCGCTGCCGCGCCGGACCGCGTTCACCAGCTTCGGCCTCGACGGACAGGAAAGGCACCGGCAGGTGCCGGTGCCCAGAGGTCTCGTACCGCTCTCCGAAGTGCGCTGACCCGCATCCGCCGCGGGGTTTGCGCCGGCG
>NZ_JBHUZM010000228.1:0-7556 GCF_042667665.1 Streptomyces sp. NPDC057307
CCCGAACGTCTTCACGGTGGGCAGTTCGACATCGACCCCCGCGGACAGCGCGATGGCCGCCGCCTGGCCCCAGTCGGCGGCCACCCCGTGCAGGGACTTGAGGAACGCGATGCCGAAGTAGTCCGCCACGACCGTGCCCTCGAAGCCCCAGGTCTCCCGGAGCAGACCGGTCAGCGACTGCTCGTCCGCCGCTCCGGGTATGCCGTCGGTGTCGGTGTACGCGTGCATCACCGACCGCGCGCCGCTCTCCCTGACCGCCATCTCGAACGGGAGAAGGATGACATCGGCGCGCTCCCTGATCCCCATGCTCACCGGGGCGAGATTGCGGCCGGCGCGGGAGGCCGAGTAGCCGGCGAAGTGCTTCAGCGTGGCGACGAGACCGGTGGACTCCAGCCCCTGGACGTACGCGGTAGCGATGGTCCCGACGAGATACGGGTCCTCGCCGATGGTCTCCTCGACCCGCCCCCACCGCGCGTCGCGCACGACATCCAGTACGGGGGCGAGTCCCTGGTGGAGTCCCACGGACCGCATGTCGCTCCCGATCGCCGCCGCCATCGTGCGGACCAGGCCCGGATCGAAGGCGGCGCCCCAGGCGAGCGGGACCGGATAGGTGGTGGCGCCCCACGCGGCGAAGCCCGCCAGGCACTCGTCGTGGGCCATCGCCGGGATGCCGAACCGGTTGCCCGCGACGATCCGTTCCTGGGTACGCATCAGGGACAGCGCTCCCAGGGCCGGATCGACGGGGACGGTGCCGAACGGCCGGGTCAGCTGGCCGAGTCCGTGCGGGAGCAGCTCGTCCAGGCCGGGAGGCTCGTCCATGTCGTGCTGGTGCGGGGCGACCTCGGCACCGTCGGCGGAGGCGCCCGCCCACAGGCCGTACAGCTGGGCCAGCTTCTCCTCCAGCGTCATGGCGGCGATCAGTTCCTCCACGCGGGCGGCCCGCGCCGCCGTTCGGGAGCGTTCGCCGGCGGTGGTCGTACCGGAGGGGGCGTCGGTGGTCACGTTGTCGGTCACTTTCCTCCGGCGCCCATCAGCCCCTGGACCAGGGCCCGTCGGGCGAACAGGTAGACGAGCAGGACGGGCACGGTGGACAGCACCACGGCGGCCAGCACGGCCGGGATGTCCATGCCGTACTGGGTCTGGAAGTTGTAGAGACCGAGGGTGAGCACCTTGGTCTCCTCGGACTGGGTGAGCACGAGCGGGAAGAGGAACCCGTTCCACGCCTGGAGCGCGGCGAAGACCACGATCGTGGACAGTCCGCTCTTCGACAGCGGCACGACGAGCCGGAAGAACACCCGCCGCGCGTTCGCCCCGTCGATGGCCATCGCCTCGAAGAGGTCGTCGGTGATGTCACGCATGGTGCCGGTCAGGATGAGCACGCAGACCGGCATGCAGAAGGCCGCCGTCGGCAGGATGACGCCGATCAGGTTGTCGTAGAGACCGGCCTTGCTGATGACGTAGAACATCGGCACGATGACCGCCTGCGCGGGTATCGCCAGCCCCAGCAGGAACAGCCGCAGGACACCGGACGTGCCCCGCCCCCGGTTGCGGACGATCGCGAACGCGAGCGGCGGTACGAGCAGGACGACGATCGCGACCACACTGGCCGTCACGATCAGGGTGTTGACGAAGTAGCGGCCGAAGCCGTTCGAGAAGCTGTCGAGGTAGTTGGCGAGGGTGAAGTGGTCCGGGAAGCCGAGCGGGCCGGTCGCGCCGTAGTCCGCGCGTGACTGCACGCCGGCGCCGAGCATGACGTACAGCGGCAGGCTGACGACGAACAGCCAGAGCGTGACGCCCACGCCCGCCAGGTAGTTGGGGCGGCGCCGCATCACATGCCCTCCTTGGTGCCGGCCATCTTGTCGTAGCCGGAGACCCGCACCACCACCAGCGAGACGACGGTCGCCACCAGGACCAGCAGCAGCGCGATGGCCGCGCCGGCGCCGAACTCGAAGCCCTTGAACGCCTTCTGGTACATGTAGTAGGCGGTGATCGTGGTGTCGGTGCCCGGTCCGCCCTGGGTGAGGATCAGCACCGTGTCGAAGGTGGTGAGGCCCCCGACCACCATGAGGATCACCGACGTGATGATGGAGTTGCGCAGTTGCGGCAGGGTGATGTGGAAGAACTGCCGCACCCGCCCGGCGCCGTCGATCTCCGCCGCCTGGTAGAGGACCGCGGGGATCGCGCGCGCCGCGCCCTGATGGATCAGGGCGTGCAGCGGGGTGAACTGCCAGGTGCTCACCAGGACCAGGACGGCGACGGCTCCCGTACGGCTGCCCAGGAGATTGCCGTCCCCGAAGAGCCAGGCGGCCTCCGAGGGGACTCCGAAGTTCGGGTCGAGCAGGGCCCGCCACAGCACCGAGACGGCGGTGGCCGACAGCAGCAGCGGGACGAAGAAGACCGCCGACAGCACCGCCCGGTTGCGCTGCGGGCCCGCAGCCCAGACACCGAGCAGGATGCTCAGCGGGGTCTGGACGGCCACCCCCAGGAAGGTGAGCAGCACGCTCAGCCACAGACTCTTGATCATCACCGGGTCGTGGAACAGGGTCACCCAGTTGTCGAAACCGGCGAACTCCGGTGAGCCCAGGCCCGACCAGGTGGTGAAGGACAGCACGGCCACCAGCACCAGCGGCACGACGGCGAACAGTGCGAAGAACACGACGGCGGGCAGTGCCCAGCCGAGACCGGGCCTGCCGGTCCTGCGGCGGGCCGCCGGGCCCCGGACCGGAGCGGTCCGGGGCCCGTTCCGCACGGGGGAGGCGGGAGAGACGGGGGAGACGGGAGAAACCATGGCGGACGTTCCCCTCAGGAGGTCGTGAGGACTTGCATGGCCTTGACGAAGCCGTCCGCGTCGAGCTGCTTGTTGAAGAACTGCTGGACCGCCACATAGATGGGCGTCATGTTCTTCGGCGGGTATGCCTGGTCCCACGAGAGCTGGAACGCGGGCGCCTTGTCCACCAGGTCGTACTGGTACTTCAGGTACTCCGGGTTGTCGGCGGAGTCCAGGAACTTCGTGGTGTTCGTGGTGGTCGGCAGATTGCCGATGGCGAGGTGCGCCTCGACGAACTTGTCCGAGTACATGAGCTTGAGGAACTCGGCTATGGCGTCGGCGTGTTCGGTCGACTCGCGGACCGAGTAGAAGTTGTTCGTGTTGCCGACGAGGTCGGCGGCGTCGCCCTTGCCGCCCTCGACGCTCGGGAAGGTGCCGTAACCGAGGTCGTCCTTCGCGAAGTCGGGGTCCGCCTCCTGCTGGGTGGAGTACGCCCAGGAGCCCATCAGTTCGAAGCCCGCCTTGCCGCTCGCCAGCAGGGCGGGGGAGCCGCCGTCGGTGAACTTGACCGAGTCGTAGTTCGTACCGAAGGCGCCCGCGTCGATGAGCTGCCTCAGCATGTCCAGCGCCTTCCTGCTGTCGGCGCCGGCCCAGACCTCCTTGTCGCCCGCGAGTGCCTTCTTGAACAGCTCGGGACCCGCCACGCGGTCGTACAGATACTCGAACCACATCATCGTGGTCCACTTGTCGCCGCCGCCGAGAGCGATGGGCGTGACGCCCGCCCCCTTCAGGGTCTTCACCGCCGCCAGCAGGTCGTCCCAGGTGCGGGGCTGCTCGATCCCCGCGTCGGCGAGGACCTTTTTGTTGTGGAAGAGCAGCACCGGCTGGGTGCCGCGCATCGGGACGCCGTACGACTTCCCGTCGACCTGCGCGGTTTCGAAGACCGACGGCAGGAAGTTGTCCTTCAGCCCCGGATCCTTCTTGATCATGTCGTCCAGCGGCAGCAGCAGACCCGCTTCGACGAAGGGCTGGATGCTCCCGCCGCCCCAGTTGAAGAACACGTCGGGCGCCTGCGGGGTGCTGATGACCGTCTGGAGCTTCTGCTGGTAGTCGGCGCCGGGAACGGTGTCCAGGACCGCCTTGACCTCGGAGGTCTTGTTGAATTCCGCGACGATCTCCTTCTCCACCCGGTTCCCGGCGTCGCCGTAGACGAGTACGTGGAACTCGTCCGAACCGCCGGAGGAGGAGCCGCCGCTGCCGCAGGCCGCCAGGCCCAGACTCAGAGCCAGCGCCGCGCCGCCTGCGACGGCTCGACGGAACCGTGCGCGTGTCTTCATCGGTCGACCTCTCGAAAGTATCGGGAATCTGCCCGAAAGTCTCTGTGGAGAGCGACCGTAGGGTTCACCCAGGAGCCGGTCAACATCGATGTCATCGCTCGGCGAAACCGTTACACAAGTCCGTGCTTTATCCTTCAGCCCATGCGAGATGACAGGAGTGCGCGGCGAGTCACCCTCGCTCAGGTGGCCACCCGGGCGGGCGTTTCCCTTTCGACAGTTTCGAAGGTGCTCAACGGGCGCCCCGATGTTTCCGCCCCGACGCGCGTCAAGGTCGAGGAGCTGCTGGAGGCACACGGCTACCGGCGCTCCTCGTCGTCCGTTCCCGAGGCGCCGCTCATCGAGATCGTCTTCCACGAGCTGGACAGCGCCTGGTCGATGGAGCTGATCCGGGGCATGCAGAACGTCGCCAAGACCGCCGGCGTCAGCGTCGTACTCACGGAGACCGGAACCCGTCACTCACCGGGAGCCGAGTGGGTGGAAGGGGTGCTGCGCCGCCGCCCGCTGGGGGTGGTGCTGGTCTTCTCCACGCTCCCCGACGAACTCAAGAAGAAGCTGTGGTCACGGGCCATCCCGTTCGTCATCATCGACCCGGCCGGCGACCCGGAACCCGACGTACCCTCCGTCGGCTCCGCCAACTGGGCCGGCGGTCTCGCCGCCACCCGCCATCTGCTCGACCTCGGCCACCGCGCCATCGCCGTCGTCACCGGCCCCGAGGACATGCTCTGCTCCCTGGCGCGCCTCGACGGCTTCCGCTCCGCCATGGCGATGGCCGGCGCGGAGGTCGATTCCCGTCTCGTGCGATTCGGCGACTTCCACGTCCAGGCCGGCTACGACCACGCGATGGAACTGCTGCGGCTCCAGGAGCGGCCGACCGCCGTCTTCGCCGGGAGCGACCTCCAGGCCCTCGGCGTACTGGAGGCCGCGCGGGTCCTCGGCGTCCAGGTGCCGGAAGACCTCTCCGTGGTCGGGTACGACGACATCCCGCTGGCCCAGTGGTCCAGCCCGGCGCTCACGACCGTGCACCAGCCCCTGGTGGAGATGGCCGAGGAGGCCGCCCGGATGCTGCTGCGGCTGCGGAGCGCGTACCAGAGCGGCGGGGACCGGCCCGACGCCCGTCTCGGCCAGGCCGACACCCGGATCGAGTTCGCCACCCGGCTGGTCGTCAGGAACAGCACGGCGGTGGTGAAGTCCGCGGCGGAGCCGATCGGTCCGTGAGAGAAACCTGTCCCGGGGAAGGTGAAGGGCGACCCAGCACGACCCGGAAGGGATGGACACCGTGGCACGACCGAGGATTCTCGTAGTGGGCGCAGGCTTCGCGGGGGTGGCGTGTGTGCGCCGCCTGGAGCGGAAGCTGACCCCGGGAGAGGCGGAGATCTCCCTGGTCACGCCGTTCTCGTACCAGCTCTATCTGCCGTTGCTGCCCCAGGTGGCCTCGGGAGTGCTGACCCCGCAGTCGGTCGCGGTCTCGCTGCGCCGCAGCAAGAAGCACCGCACCCGGATCGTCCCCGGCGGGGCCATCGGAGTGGATCCGAAGGCGAAGATCTGCGTCATCCGGACGATCACCGGCGAGATCGTCGACCAGCCCTACGACTACATCGTGCTGGCCCCCGGCAGCATCACCCGCACCTTCGACATCCCCGGACTCGTCGACAACGCGCGCGGCATGAAGACACTCGCCGAGGCCGCCTACGTACGCGACCACGTCATCGCGCAGCTCGACATCGCGGACGCCAGCCCCGACGAGCAGGAGCGTGCGGCGCGCCTGCAGTTCGTGGTGGTCGGCGGCGGTTACGCGGGTACGGAGACCGCCGCCTGCCTCCAGCGCGTCACCACCAACGCCCTGCGGCGCTACCCGCGGCTGGACCCGAAGCAGATCAAGTGGCACCTCATCGACATCGCCCCCAAGCTCATGCCGGAACTCGGCGACAAACTCGGCGCCACCGCCCTGGACATCCTCCGCAAGCGCGGGATCGAGGTGTCGCTGGGGGTGTCGATCGCCAAGGCGGGCCCCGACGAGGTGACCTTCACCGACGGCCGGGTCCTGCCCTGCCGCACACTCATCTGGACGGCGGGCGTCGTCGCGAGCCCGCTGGTCGGCACGTTCGACGCCGAGACGCTGCACGGCCGGCTGGTGGTCTCGCCCGAGCTGCGGGTCGGCGGCCACGACGGCGTCTTCGCCCTCGGCGACGCGGGGGCCGTGCCGGACCTGACGAAGGGCGGCGACGCGATCTGCCCGCCGACCGCCCAGCACGCCATGCGGCAGGGCCGTACGGCCGCGGACAATGTCATCGCCACGGTGCGCCGGCAGCCCCTCCGGAGTTACGAGCACAAGGATCTGGGCCTCGTCGTCGACCTCGGCGGCCGGGACGCGGTCTCCAAGCCCATGGGTGTCGAACTGCGCGGGCTGCCGGCCCAGGCCGTCGCCCGCGGCTACCACTGGTCGGCACTGCGGACCAATGTCGCCAAGGCGCGGGTGCTGACCAACTGGGTGCTCAACGCCGTCGCCGGGGACGATTTCGTACGGACCGGGTTCCAGGCGCAGAAGCCGGCCTCGCTGCACGACTTCGAGTTCACGGACGCCTATCTGACGCCGGAGCAGGTGCGTGAACACACGGGGACGCTGACCGCGCGCCAGTGACCAACGTTTTCAGCCGATCGGGTAATCCGACCAATCCATGGCGTTGTTGACTCCGAAGACATGTCTGAATGGGCGTATCCGCGACTCGCGGAGACAAGACCAGGGGGCATGCGGATTCAGTGGACGCACACAGAGACAGTGAGGCGCGGACGCGACAGGTGTTCGTCGACACCAGCGGTCGGCGAGGCCGGACGTTCCGGCGGTTCGGCTGGGCGGTCGCCATCGTCTGCGCCTGTTACGCGACGACCGTGGCGGCCTCGCTGGTCGGGGGCAGCTCCGGCGCGCCGTTTCTCCGGATACCGGGCGTGACGGACGCGGTGGCCGAGGCCGCCGAGGTCAAGGGGGCAGACGGCGAGGCCGAGCAGCCCAGCTGGGAGCCGACCATCCCGAACGGGACCCTGCCCGAAGGCTGGGGCTGGGAGGAGGGCGTCGTACCTCCGTCGGCCACGGCGGCTCCCGCCGAAGCGGCCGACACGGGGGACGGGGGCGTCGGGGCCGCCGCGCCGCGCGAGACCTCGGCGGGCGGGGCGGACACGGTCGCCTCCGGCTCCGGTTCGGACACGGAGACAGGGGCGGGGACGGGGGCGGGGACGGGTTCCGGCGTGGACACCGCTCCGACGCCGTCGGACACCACCCCGCCCGCCGGCGACAACGCCGGTACGCCTCCGAAGGAGCCGCAGGACCAGCCGGACCCGCCGGCCGACGAGCCCGCGGGCAACGGCAATCCGGTCGACGGCCTTCTCGGCGGTCTCCTCGGACTGCCGCCGCTGCTCGGCGGCTGAGCCACGTCGACGGCCGGGGGCCGGGTACGGGA
>NZ_JBHUZM010000229.1:0-7365 GCF_042667665.1 Streptomyces sp. NPDC057307
GACCGGGCCCCGCGCGTACGCGTCCTCAGCGGACCGGCGTGAAGTCCCTGGAGCCGATGAACGACGGCCGCGGGGCGGGCGCCGCGAACGGCTCGACCGCCGTGTTCTCCACGCTGTTGAAGACGATGAAGACGTTGCTGCGCGGGAACGGGGTGATGTTGTCACCCGAGCCGTGCATGCAGTTGCAGTCGAACCACGTCGCCGCGCCGGCCTTGCCCGTGAAGAGCTTGATGCCGTGCTGCTCGGCGAAGCCGGTGAGCGCCTCGTCCGAGGGCGTCCCGGCGTCCTGCATCTTCAGCGACTGCTTGTAGTTGTCCTTCGGCGTCTCGCCCGCGCAGCCCAGGAAGGTCTTGTGCGACCCGGGCATGATCATCAGGCCGCCGTTGGTGTCGTAGTTCTCGGTCAGCGCGATCGACACGGAGACGGTCCGCATGTTCGGCAGGCCGTCCTCGGCGTGCCAGGTCTCGAAGTCCGAGTGCCAGTAGAAGCCCGAGGCGCCGAAGCCCGGCTTCACGTTGATACGGGACTGGTGGACGTACACGTCCGAGCCGAGGATCTGCCGGGCCCGCCCCACCACACGCTCGTCGCGCACCAGACCGGCGAAGATCTCGCTGAGCTTGTGGACCTCGAACACGGACCGCACGTCCTGGGACTTGGACTCGATGATCGAGCGCTCGTCGTCCCGGACCGCCGGGTCGGTGATCAGCCGGTCGAGCTCGGCGCGGTAGAGCGCCACCTCGTCGGGGCGGATCAGCTGGTCGACGGTGAGGAACCCGTCGCGCTCCAGACCCGCGAGATCGGCCGCGTCGACCGGGCCGGGGGTGCCGGGCGGCGACCAGACGACGGGGTCCTGGCGCGGGGTGGTCACCTCACCCACGCCACGGGTCGGGTACAGGTCGGTGCGTGCAGGGGCGGTGGTGGTCATCGTGATTCAGCCCTCCTCGGTCAACAGCGGGTAAACGCCGTTCTCGTCATGGTCCTCCCGCCCTGTCACCGGCGGGTTGAAGACACAGACACATCGGAAGTCGGTTTTCGGCCGGAGCGTGTGCTTCTCGTGGCCGTTGAGCAGATACATCGTGCCGGGGGAGATCCAGTGGGTCTCGCCGGTGTCGTCGTTGGTGAGTTCGGCCTCGCCCTCCACGCACAGCACGGCCTCGATGTGGTTCGCGTACCACATCGACGTCTCGGTGCCCGCGTAGAGCACGGTCTCGTGCAAGGAGAAGCCGACCCGCTCCTTGGCGAGCACGATGCGCTTGCTCTCCCAGGTGCCCGACGCGGATTTCACATGGCGGTCGGTGTTCTCGATGTCCCTGAACGATCGGACGATCACGGTGACTAGGACCCTTCTGTGCTGCGGTGCTGTGGTCGTACCTGATACGGGTGCCCCCTGGGGGCCGGGTCAGACCCGGCCCCCAGGGAGACCTGTGGGATCAGGCGGTCTCGCGTACGGCGCGGGCCAGGGTGCGCAGGCCCTCGTCCAGTTCCTCGGGCGTGACGGTCAGCGCGGGAAGCAGCTTCACCACCTCGCTCTCCGGGCCGGAGGTCTCCAGCAGGAGCCCCAGCTCGAAGGCGCGCCGGCAGATCGCGGTCGCGCGCGGCTTGTCCTGGAACTCCATGCCCCAGACCAGGCCGCGGCCGCGGAAGCTGACACTGTCCGGCTCGCACTCGTCGACGATGGCCAGCAGCGCGCGCTCGACCTGCTCGCCGCGCGCCAGCGTCTGCTTCTCCATCTGTCCGTCGGCCCAGTACGTGTTCAGCGCGGCGGCGGCCGTCACGAAGGCCGGGTTGTTGCCGCGGAACGTGCCGTTGTGCTCGCCGGGCTCCCAGATGTCCAGCTCCGGCTTGAAGAGCGTCAGCGCCATCGGCAGGCCGTAGCCGCTGATGGACTTCGACAGCGTGACGATGTCGGGGGTGATGCCGGCCTCCTCGAAGGAGAAGAACCCGCCGGTACGCCCGCAGCCCATCTGGATGTCGTCGACGATCAGCAGCATGTCCTGGCGCTCGCACAGCGCGGCGAGCGCGCGCAGCCACTCGGCGCGGGCGACGTTGATGCCGCCCTCGCCCTGCACCGTCTCGACGATCACGGCCGCGGGCTTGTTGAGCCCGGAGCCCTGGTCGCCGAGCAGCCGCTCGAACCACAGGAAGTCCGGCACCTGGCCGTCGAAGTAGTTGTCGAACGGCATCGGGGTGCCGTGGACCAGCGGGATGCCGGCCCCGGCGCGCTTGAAGGCGTTGCCGGTGACGGCGAGCGAGCCCAGCGACATGCCGTGGAAGGCGTTGGTGAAGGAGACGATCGCCTCGCGGTTCTTCACCTTGCGGGCCAGCTTGAGGGCCGACTCGACGGCGTTGGTGCCCGTGGGGCCGGGGAACATCACCTTGTACGGCAGGTCGCGCGGGCGCAGCACCACGTTCTGGAACGACTCCAGGAACGCCCGTTTCGCGGTGGTCGCCATGTCCAGGCCGTGGGTGATGCCGTCGCGCTCGATGTAGTCGATCAGGGCGCGTTTCAGTACGGGGTTGTTGTGCCCGTAGTTGAGTGAACCGGCGCCCGCGAAGAAGTCGAGGTAGCTGTGGCCGTCCTCGTCGGTGAGGCGGCTCCCCTGCGCGCGGTCGAACACGGCGGGCCAGCCGCGGCAGTAGCTGCGTACCTCGGATTCAAGGGTCTCGAAGACACTCAGGGCGGGCGGGGTGATGGTCACAGCGGTCTCCTGAAGGGTGTGGGAGAAGAGGAGTGAGGGTCGGGAGGGGGGCGGCGCCGCTCAGGTCGTGAGCGGGCCGATCCGGTACAGCACCTCGGGCTGGTGCCCGCCGTCGGGGAAGAGATCCCCGTCGAAGAGCACCTCGCGCTCCAGGGTCGCGCCATGACGCTCGGAGTAGGCGTGGAACATACGGTCCGACGCGGTGTTGTCGGGCGTGACGGTCGTCTCGACAGAGGTGATCCCCTGCTCCTCGGTGACCCGCCGGGTGAGTGCGTCGAGCAGCGTCCCGGCCAGGCCCTTGCCCCGGTGGGCACGGTCGACGGCCACCTGCCAGACGACCAGGGCCTCGGGGCGCTCGGGCCTGATGTAACCCGTGACGAAGCCGATCGGAGCCCCGTCGGTCCCGGGGGTCCCGTCGGCGCCCGAGGCGGTGTCGCGGGCCACGACGGAGGTCGCGGCGAAGTCACGACACCACAGCAGATAGCTGTACGAGGAGTTCAGGTCCAGTACCTCGGAGTCGCGGGCGATGCGCCAGATCGCGGCTCCGTCCTCCACTCGTGGGGCGTCGATCCTGATGGATCGCGTGAATTCGCTTCGGACACCTGCAAGGTCTGCTTGGGCGGCAGTCATGTCTATTGAATTTACCGAGCTAATTCAGAAATCGCATCGTCGGCAGGGGTTGGGCGCGGACCGGATCTGTGTTATCACGCGAGCGCGTGCGCCGCGCGACACGGAGGTGTTCTGTGACGGTTTGACCGGTAGATTTGGGGCAAGACGGGCGCGCTTGTGTGCTCGGTCACATATGCGTAACGCTCTCGACCCCCGCCGGAATTACGCTGTCGCCGTTGTTGAAACCTTAGTGTTTAGGATCAGAAAAAGCGGGCAGACGAATACGGGAAGCTGTGCGGAGAAGAATGCCTTCCCGTATTCTCGAATTAACGCCTGCTTTGTATTCAGGATGCGTTGTCGGGGAAGTTGTCGGATACTGCCTTCTCGGCCGCCGCGACATTCACCTCGGCGCCCGCCCCGGCGAGCACCGCGCCCAGTGCCGCGATCGAGGACCGCACCGCGGCGGGGGTGGCGTCGGAGCCGTAGTGGTTGACCCGGATCATCTCCTTCGCCAGCGCCCCGCCCCCGGCGACGAGGGGCAGCGACGGATCGGCGGCCAGGGCCTGGGCGACCAGCCCGGCGGCGTCCGTTCCCGCGGGGGTGCGCAGCGTGGTAGCCACCGGCGCGGCGTCCCGCGCGGAGTACACGTACGGCTCAAGACCACCGCCGAGCGCGAGCGCCCCCGCGCGGGTGGCCGCGGCGGCCGACGCGTGTGCCGCCATCCGGGTGGTGAGCCCCTCCGCCTCGATACGTTCCAGGCAGGCGTCCAGGGCCAGCATCTCCAGCTGGGCGGGGGCGTGCGGCAGAGCCTTGCGGCCGGTGTCGATCCAGCGCTCCTTCCAGTCGAGGAGCGAGAGGTACGAGCGGCGCGGCGCCCCCGGGTTCGCGGCCAGCCGCTCCCACGCGCGGGCGCTCACCGACACGGCGGAGACCCCGGCGGGCCCGCCCATGGCCTTCTGCGCGCCGATCACGCACAGGTCGACGCCCCAGGCGTCGGGCAGCAGCGGCTCGGCCGCCACGGACGCGACGGCGTCCAGCATGAACAGGGCCCCGTGGGCGCGGACGGCCGCGCCGATCTCGGCCACGGGGTTGGTGTTGCCGGTGGCCGCCTCCGCGTGGACCAGGGAGACGAAGTCGATCTCCGGGTGCTCCGCCAGGGCTCGCTCGACCTGCTCGGCGGTGGCCGCGGCGTGGAAGGGCACCTCCAGGTCCACGACCGTCGCGCCGCAGTCGCGCAGCCAGTTCCCGAAGGTCTGGCCGTACGGTCCGGTGACGACGTTCAGCGCGGTCGAACCGGCGCGGGCGCCGCCGCGGACGCAGCCCTCCAGAGGAAGCAGCGCCTCGCCCTGCGTGATCACCACGTCCTGCTCGGTGTCGAGCAGGGCCGCGACCCGTCGCTCGACGGCCGCGAAGTGGGCGGGGGTGAGGGGGGCGAGGTCCAGCAGCGGGTGGGTCACGGCGGTGCTCTCTTCGGGTCGGTCGGTCCGGGTCGGCCGGGGCCGGGCGGTGCTGTGTCGTACCGGGCGGGTACGGGGGTGTTCCTGCCGCTCGAACGGTGTTCGGACACTCCCTCGTCGAGGGTACTCAGCGCCTCGTAAAGTTCGGCCCATGAGTCCGATGAGTGATCGCGCGGTGCTGCATGTGAAGGGGCGGGTGCTCGTCGGCCCCGACGACGTCAGGGACGAGCTGTGGGTCGTGGACGGGCGGACGACCTACGAGCGACCGGCCGGCGCGCGTGACGTCCGCACCGTGGTCGGCTGGGCCGTGCCCGGCCTGGTCGACGCCCACTGCCATGTCGGTCTGGACACCCACGGCCCGGTGGACGAGGCGACCAGCGAGAAGCAGGCGCTCACGGACCGGGAGGCCGGCACGCTGCTGCTGCGCGACGCGGGGTCGCCGTCCGACACCCGCTGGATCGACGGCCGCGACGATCTGCCGAAGATCATCAGGGCCGGCCGGCACATCGCGCGGACCCGCCGCTACATCCGTAACTTCGCCCACGAGATCGAACCGGGCGACCTCGTCGCCTTCGTCGCCCAGGAGGCCCGGCGCGGTGACGGCTGGGTCAAGCTCGTCGGCGACTGGATCGACCGCGAGGCGGGGGATCTGACCGCGTGCTGGCCGCGCGGCGAGGTCGAGGCGGCGATCACCGAGGCGCACCGGCTCGGCGCCCGGGTGACGGCGCACTGCTTCGCCGAGGTCGCGCTGCGCGATCTGGTCGAGGCCGGGATCGACTGCGTCGAGCACGCGACGGGGCTCACCGCCGACCTGATCCCGCTCTTCGCCGAGCGCGGCGTCGCGATTGTCCCGACACTGGTCAACATCGCCACCTTCCCGGCCCTCGCCGCCGGCGGCGAGTCCAAGTTCCCACGCTGGTCGGCCCATATGCGGCGACTGCACGAGCGCCGTTACGACACGGTGCGCGACGCGTACGACGCGGGGATCCCGGTCTTCGTCGGAACGGACGCGGGCGGCTCCCTGGCGCACGGTCTGGTGGCCGACGAGGTCGCGGAGTTGGTGAAAGCCGGTATTCCGCCGCTGGAGGCGCTGTCGGCGACCGCGTGGGCCGCCAGGGCCTGGCTGGGCCGTCCGGGCCTTGAGGAGGGCGCTCCGGCCGATCTGGTGGTGTTCGACGAGGACCCGAGGGTGGATGTGCGGGTGCTGGCGGAGCCGCGGCGGATCGTGCTGAACGGGCGGGTCGTGGGCTGAGGACGGTCGGGCCGAGGTCGGTGTCGGGCCGAGGTCGGTCGGGCTCGGGTCGGTCGGGCCGAGGTTGGTTCGGCCTGGGGTTGGTTCGGCCTGGGGTTGGTTCGGTCTGAGGTTGGTTCGGTCTGAGGTTGGTCGTGCGCCTGCCGGAACAGGCCGGTGCGCGACCCTACGCCCCCCGTGCGGGTGGTCCGAAGGAACGCCCGTACCCGCCGATTCGAACGTGGGCACGGAAACCCCACTTTGGAGTGAACTCACCCCAGGTGTCCGCCGGTTCACTCTCAGTGGGTGAGGATTCCGGTGTCTCGGTCGCCGCAGCCGCCACGTGTCCCCGTGGAGGCCGGTCGGCGACGTCGTAACTCTGTGGGGGTTCCACCATCTTGAACAGCAATGTCTTCCGCATGCCCGCACGCCGTTCCGCCGCACTGGCCGCCGCCGCGGCGCTGGTCGCGGGACCCGTCGTGCTCGCCGCCTCGGCGCAGGCCACCGGAGGAACCGGAGCGACCTCCGGGAAAGGCAAGGCGGGCGCGGTCGTTCTGCGGACGGGGCTCGACGTGTCCCTGCTCAACAAGTCGGTCGACGTGCCGCTGCGGGCCGCGCTCAACGAGGTGCGGGCCCCGGCCGACGCCGACAGGACCGCGCTGACCGTCGAACTCGACGGGGTCGACCAGGGCAGGCCCTTCACCGTGCTGCGCGCCGACGTCGCCACCGCACGGGCCACGGTCGACGAGCACAGGGCCGAGGGCTACGCCAACATCGCCCACGCCAAGGTGCATGTGCCGGGGCTGCCGTTGCTCTCGCTCATCGAGGTCCAGGAAGTCACCTCGAAGGCGGTCTGCGAGGTCGGCGCGAAGCCCGTTGCTGAATCGAATCTGCTGGGCACCGTCACCGTCCTGGGCAAGAAGGTCACGCTCTCCGCGGCCGGGCCGACCCGCGTCGAGGTGCCGGGCGTCGGCGAGGTGACGCTCGACCTGTCGAAGACCCGGACCACCTCCCGCACGGCCGCCGCGACCGCGCTCGAACTGAAGGTCGCGGTGAACCCGCTCAAGCTGAACGTCGCCGACGTCCAGGGCACTCTCACGCTCGCCGAGGCGACCTGCGAGGCGCCCGCCGCACCGGTGAAGCCCGAGCAGCCGGAACCGGAGAAGGAGGGCGTCGAGCCGCAGACCGCCGAGGAGCCGACCACCGAGAACCTCGCGGAGACGGGCGGCAGTTCCACGACGCCGTACCTGGCGGGCGGCGCCGTACTGCTGCTCGCGGTGGGCGGCGGCGCGCTGGTGCTGGTGCGGGCGCGCGGCAGGAGCTGACGGAACGGGGTCGGCCCGCCCTCAAGCGCCCGGCAAGGCGCTTG
>NZ_JBHUZM010000230.1:0-7092 GCF_042667665.1 Streptomyces sp. NPDC057307
ACCCCTGGCAGGGGTGCCGGGGCCCACTCGTACACCGCGGCGGGTCCCGGCGGGATCCGAGGACACCCTCTGAGGCCGATCCATGGGGACCGGCCCGGCCCGCGGTGGCATCCTGGAGCATCAGAGCAGGGCCCACGGCCCCACCCGTAGCGACAGGAAGGACCGCGATGGCGAGCACCGGTGACGCGCCGCCCCGGCCCATGCGTGCCGACGCGCGGCGGAACTACGAGCGGGTGCTCGGCGAGGCCCGTTCCGCGTTCGCCGAGCACGGCACGGACGCCTCGCTGGAGGATGTCGCGCGCCGGGCCGGAGTCGGCATCGGCACGCTGTACCGGCACTTCCCCACCCGCCACGCCCTGATGAACGCGGTCTTCCAGGAAGCGCTCGCCGATCTGCTCGACCGCTCGCGCGAGCTGGCCGACGCCGACCGGCCCTGCCGCGCGCTGGTGGACTGGCTGCGCGCGCTCATCACTCACGCGGGTGAGTACCGTGGCCTCTCCCGCGCGCTCATGTCGGCTTCGCACGACGCGAGTTCGGCCCTGACGCAGTGCAGCGCGGGTCTCCGTACGGCGGGCGAGCTGCTGCTCGTACGGGCGCAGCTGAGCGGGGACGTACGGGCGGACACGTCCATCGACGATCTGATGCAGCTGACGAACGCCATCGCGCTCGCCGCCGAACAGGCGCCGGACGACCCGGAGTTGGCCGACCGGCTGCTGACGCTGACCCTGACCGGGCTGAAGGGCCCCCACGGGACCGGATGAGCGGACGCGGCCCAGGGCCTGTCTTCAAAGTAGCGCCGTCCGCCCGTAGGGCGGGGCCTGCGCCCGCCGCGGAGCGGCTGATGTCTCGTTGGTGCGGTGCATCGCAAGGCGGAGGATCGGCGTTGTGGATGGCCCGGCCGTACTTGGCCGACTCCGACAACGCAGGGGGCACCTCCCGCGGCCCTCTAGGGCCTACGGGGGAGAGGTGCCGTCCAGGCGCCGCAGGCCAGGCGGGACTTCGCGGACCCGCCCCAGGGCCCGCCACACGGACCCCCGTCCGGCGGCGGCCCGTCCTCGGGTGCCGGACGGAGTGAACCCGCCCGGCGAGTGACGGCACAAACACCTGTCCGCCCGGCCCGACCGGTCAGCGGCGGCGCAGATCCGCGACCCGCGCCCGCTCACCCGGCTGCTCGGCGAGCGCCCCGGCGGACGCCGCCGCGCTCCGCAGCGCCTGCGGTCCGGGACCGCCGCCGTGGGTCCGGCGCTGGCCCGGCAGCGGCGTGTCCCGTCGGGGCTGTCGCCCCGGCGGGGCCGCCTCACCGCCCGACCCCGACCCGGCGGCGCCCGCCACCGTGATCTGTACGCCCTGGTCGGCGAGGGCCTGCAGTTCGGTCCCCGCGCGGTCGTCGTGCGCCGGCGGGTCGTCGGTGACCAGCCGGGTGATCACATCGGTCGGCACCGTCTGGAACATGGTGTCGGTGCCGAGTTTGGTGTGGTCGGCGAGGACCACGACCTCGGCCGCCGCCTGCACCAGCGCGCGATCGACGCTGGCCGACAGCATGTTGGAGGTGGACAGGCCGCGCTCCGCGGTGAGCCCGCTCCCGGACAGGAACGCGCGGGAGACCCGCAGCCCCTGGAGCGACTGCTCCGCACCGCTGCCGACCAGCGCGTAGTTGGAGCCGCGCAGGGTGCCGCCGGTCATGACGACTTCGACCCGGTTGGCATGGGCCAACGCCTGTGCGACCAGCAGGGAGTTGGTGACGACGGTCAGTCCGGGGATCCGCGCGAGCCGGCGGGCCAGCTCCTGCGTGGTCGTACCGGCGCCGACCACCACGGCTTCGCCTTCTTCGACGAGGCTCGCGGCGAGATCGGCGATGGCCGTCTTCTCTGCCGTGGCGAGATGGGATTTTTGCGGAAAGCCGGATTCTCGCGTGAATCCGCCCGGCAGTACCGCACCGCCGTGCCGGCGGTCGAGGAGTCCTTCGGCCTCCAACGCCCGCACGTCCCGCCGTACGGTCACTTCGGAGGTCTGGACGACGCGGGCGAGCTCACGGAGCGACACGGCTCCGTTGGCGCGCACCATTTCGAGGATTAACTGGCGACGTTCTGCAGCGAACACGAAACTGACAGTAACCCCAACGGCCGCCCGCTTTCAGCGGTTCACGCCGAAATGCGGAAGGTGTACGTACGGGGTCGCGCCAAGTGGTATGGGGAGGGGCGGCCTACCGCCCGTACACGCCCATGACCTCGGTCAACCCTCGTCCTCGCTCTTACGGCTGTGCAACTGCCGTGCCACCTCGGCGATCGACCCCGACAGAGAGGGGTACACAGTGAAAGCGTTTGCGATCTGTTCGACGGTCATATTGTTGTCGACCGCGATCGAGATGGGATGAATCAGTTCGCTGGCGCGCGGTGCCACGACCACGCCGCCGACGACGATCCCGGTGCCGGGACGGCAGAGGATCTTGACGAAACCGTCCCTGATGCCCTGCATCTTGGCGCGCGGGTTGCGCAGCAGCGGCAGCTTGACGACCCGTGCGTCGATCTTCCCGCTGTCCACGTCCGACTGGCTGTAGCCGACGGTCGCGATCTCCGGGTCGGTGAAGACGTTGGACGAGACGGTCTTGAGGTTGAGCGGGGCGACCGCGTCGCCGAGGAAGTGGTACATCGCGATCCGGCCCTGCATCGCGGCGACCGAGGCGAGCGCGAAGATGCCGGTCACGTCGCCGGCCGCGTAGACGCCGGGCGCGGACGTACGCGACACCCGGTCGGTCCAGATGTGGCCCGAGTCCTTGACCCGGACCCCGGCCTCCTCCAGGCCCATGCCCTCGGCGTTCGGGATCGCGCCGACCGCCATCAGACAGTGCGTGCCGGAGATGACCCGGCCGTCGGCGAGGGTCACCTCGACGCGGTCGCCGACGCGCTTGGCGGACGAGGCGCGGGAGCGCGACATCACGTTCATGCCGCGGCGCCGGAAGACGTCCTCCAGTACGGCGGCGGCGTCCGGGTCCTCGCCGGGCAGCACGCGGTCGCGGGAGGAGACGAGCGTGACGCGCGAGCCGAGCGCCTGGTAGGCACCGGCGAACTCGGCGCCGGTGACACCGGATCCGACCACTATCAGCTCTTCGGGAAGCTCCGTGAGGTCGTACACCTGCGTCCAGTTGAGGATGCGCTCACCGTCGGGCAGGGCGTCGGGGATCTCGCGCGGGTGCGCGCCGGTCGCGATCAGCACGGCGTCGGCGGTCAGCGACTCCTCCGTGCCGTCGGCCGAGGTCACGATCACCTGGCGGGAGCCGTCGGTGGCCTGCCGGCCGTCGAGCCGGCCCCGGCCGCGCAGCACGCGGGCCCCGGCCCGGGTGACGGACGCGGTGATGTCGTGCGACTGGGCGAGCGCGAGGCGCTTGACCCGTCGGTTGACCTTGCCGAGGTCCACCCCGACGACGCGGGCGGCCTGTTCGAGCGGCGGGGTGTCGTCGGCGACGATGATGCCCAGTTCCTCGTAGGAGGAGTCGAAGGTGGTCATCACCTCGGCCGTCGCGATGAGGGTCTTGGACGGTACGCAGTCGGTGAGCACCGAGGCCCCGCCGAGGCCGTCGCAGTCCACGACGCTCACCTCGGCGCCGAGCTGTGCGGCCACCAGGGCCGCCTCGTATCCGCCGGGTCCGCCGCCGATGATCACGATCCGGGTCACGAAAAAGTCCGCCTCGCGTTGTCGACCCGACCCGTCTGCCGTCCCGGCCGGGAGTCCGGGGAACCCCCGGAGGATGCAGTACGTACGCCATTGTCCCGCACTCTTCAAGCTGCTTCGCCCCGGGTCCCTCCCCGGGGGCCCCGAACGGCCCGTGGACGGGCCGCGTCCACGGGATTCGCCGGGCACGCGCGTACCTCCCGTACCCTCGTCCCCATGTCGCTCTACGCCGCGTACG
Organism: Streptomyces sp. NPDC057307; assembly: GCF_042667665.1. Taxonomy (NCBI): domain Bacteria; kingdom Bacillati; phylum Actinomycetota; class Actinomycetes; order Kitasatosporales; family Streptomycetaceae; genus Streptomyces; species Streptomyces sp. NPDC057307. The sequence continues at coordinate 3,908 of NZ_JBHUZM010000230.1, forward strand.
CCGGCAACCTCGACGCGCGGCTGATGTCCCGCCGCGCCCCGCACTCCCCGCTGCGGGGCACCGGCTGGCTCAACGGCTGGCGGCTCACCTTCGGTGGGGAGCAGATGGGCTGGGAGGGTGCGCTGGTCACCCTCGTGGAGGCACCCCGTTCGCAGGTCTTCGTGGCGCTGTACGACATCGCGCCGATGGACGAGGACTCGATGGACCGCTGGGAGGGTGTCGGCCTCGACATATACCGGCGGATGCGGGTGCGCGTGGACACGCTGGACGGCAAGGAGCCGGCCTGGCTGTACGTCCTGAACGGGTACGAGGGCGGGCTGCCCTCCGCGCGCTACCTCGGCGAGCTGGCCGAGGCGGCGGAGTCGGCCGGGGCGCCGCACGACTATGTGATGGAACTGCGAAAGCGCGCGTGCTGAACCGGCACCCCACCCGCACGGTGAGGGTCGTCACGGTCCTCGCGGCCGCGACACGCGGCTGACCGGCGCGTTCGTCGGAAACGACAACACAACGATCCGAAGACCGTACGCTCGATCATCTACGCGCGTAGGGCAGGAACGGTTACCCTCGTCCGCGTGAACGCATCTGTTATCCCGGCCACGGCCGACGGATCTGCCGACCCCCACGCCGCCGCCTCCGCAGCCGCGGTGCGCCTGCGCGAGCTCACCGGCGCCGAGACCCATGACGTGGCCCTGGTGATGGGCTCCGGCTGGGCACCCGCCGTCGCCGCGCTGGGAGCACCCGAGGCCGAATTCCCGGTGACCGAGCTGCCGGGCTTCCCCCCGCCGGTCGTCGCCGGCCACGGCGGGACGATCCGCTCCTACGAGATCGCCGAGAAGCGCGCGCTGGTCTTCCTGGGCCGTACGCACTACTACGAGGGCCGCGGCGTCGCGGCCGTCGCGCACGGTGTCCGTACGGCGGTCGCCGCCGGCTGCAAGACCATCGTCCTGACGAACGGCTGCGGCGGACTGCGCGAGGGCATGCGCCCGGGGCAGCCGGTGCTGATCAGCGACCACATCAATCTGACGGCCGCGTCGCCGATCGTGGGCCCCAACTTCGTGGACCTCACCGACCTGTACTCGCCGCGGCTGCGCGCGCTGTGCAAGGAGGTCGACCCCGGTCTCGAAGAAGGCGTGTACGTCCAGTTCCCCGGCCCGCACTACGAGACGCCCGCCGAGATCAACATGGTCCGGGTCATGGGCGGCGACCTCGTCGGCATGTCCACCGTGCTGGAGGCCATCGCCGCGCGTGAGGCGGGCGCCGAGGTGCTGGGCATCTCGCTGGTGACGAACCTGGCGGCGGGCCTGTCGGGCGAGCCGCTGAACCACGAGGAAGTCCTGCAGGCGGGCCGGGATTCGGCCACGCAGATGGGTGCGCTGCTGGCAGAGGTGCTTGAGCGCATCTGAGGCGGGGCATCCGAGCGGGACACCGGATCCGGCCGCTCATGTACGACCCCGCGTGACGCGTGCGCCGGCGCGCCGAACCGGGCCCAGGAAGGGATACCCACAGTGCAGCAGGACCTCATCGCGCGGGCCGAGGCGTGGCTGGCCGAGGACCCGGACAGCGACACGCGCGGCGAGCTGCGGAAGCTCATCGACTCCGGTGACCTGGACGCGCTCGCCGAACGGTTCAGCGGCACGCTCCAGTTCGGCACCGCCGGGCTCCGCGGCGAACTGGGCGCCGGGCCGATGCGGATGAACCGGTCGGTGGTCGTCCGCGCCGCCGCCGGACTCGCGGCGTACCTCAAGGCCACCGGCCAGGGTGGCGGCCTCGTCGTCGTCGGCTACGACGCCCGCCACAAATCGGCCGACTTCGCGCGCGACACCGCCGCCGTGATGACCGGTGCGGGGCTGCGCGCCGCCGTACTGCCGCGTCCGCTGCCGACGCCGGTACTCGCCTTCGCCATACGCCATCTCGGCGCCGTCGCCGGGGTGGAGGTCACCGCCAGCCACAACCCGCCGCGCGACAACGGCTACAAGGTCTATCTCGGCGACGGCTCCCAGATCGTGCCCCCGATGGACGGCGAGATCGCGGCCGAGATCGACGCGGTCGGCCCGCTGGACTCGGTGGCGCGCCCCGAGGACGGCTGGGAGGTCCTGGGCGATGAGGTGCTGACGGCGTATCTGGAGCGCACGGACGCCGTTCTGAGCGCCGGATCGCCCCGTACGGCCCGCGTGGTCCACACGGCGCTGCACGGCGTCGGTACGGAGACGCTGAACGCCGCGTTCGCGCGGGCCGGCTTCCCCGCGCCCGTACCGGTGGCCGAACAGGCCGAGCCCGACCCGGACTTCCCCACCGTCGCCTTCCCGAACCCGGAGGAGCCGGGCGCGATGGACCTGGCCTTCGCCACGGCCCGCCGCGCCGCCCCCGACCTCGTCATCGCCAACGACCCGGACGCGGACCGCTGCGCGGTGGCCGTCCCCGACGCGGCGGCCGAGAGCGGCTGGCGGATGCTGCGCGGCGACGAGGTGGGCGCGCTGCTGGGCGCGCACCTGGTGGACAAGGGCGCGACGGGCGTGTTCGCGGAGTCGATCGTGTCGTCGTCGCTGCTGGGGCGGATCGCGGAGGCGGCGGGGGTCGGTTACGAGGAGACGCTCACCGGCTTCAAGTGGATCGCCCGCGTGGACGGTCTGCGGTACGGCTACGAGGAGGCCCTCGGCTACTGCGTCGACCCCGACGGCGTACGCGACAAGGACGGCATCACGGCGGCACTGCTCGTCGCGGAGCTGGCGTCCGGGCTGAAGGAGCGGGGCCGGGGGCTGACGGACCTCCTGGACGACCTGGCACTCGCCCACGGGCTGCACGCCACGGACCAGCTCTCGGCGCGGGTGCGGGACCTGTCCCTGATCACCCGGGCGATGGACCGCCTGCGCGACCACCCGCCGACGACCTTGGCGGGCCTGACGGTGACCTCGGCCGAGGATCTCTCGGAGGGCGCGTCGGGCCTCCCGCCGACGGACGGTCTGCGCTACCACCTGGACGGCGCCTACCGGGCCCGGGTGATCGTCCGTCCGAGCGGCACGGAACCGAAGATCAAGTGCTACCTGGAGACGGTGATCCCGGTCGCGAACGCCTCGGACCTGCCGTCGGCACGGACCCGGGGCGCCGAGCTGCTGGCGTCGCTGAAGCGGGACCTGTCGGAGGCGGCGGGCATCTGAGCACCCGCGTACGGGACGGCTTCGGTGAGC
>NZ_JBHUZM010000231.1:0-7045 GCF_042667665.1 Streptomyces sp. NPDC057307
GGCCCACCCGGGCCCGTCCGGCGATCAAGACCGAACCGTCAGCGCTTCTAGCGCCAGGGCCCCGTGACCGCGAACGTCGTCCCGGGCGTATAGCAGTTCACGTACATCGTGTCGCCGTCCGGTGCGAACGTGACCCCCGCGAACTCACCCCACTCCGGCTCCTCCGGCGTCCCGATGTTCTCCGCGCCGCGCGCCATCTCGTACAGCTCGCCGTGCCGCGTCAGCCCGTACACGTGCTGCGCGCCGCCGCCGTCCTCGCACACCATCAGGCCGCCGCTGGGCGCGAGGCAGATGTTGTCGGGGGACTCGCCGGGCATTTGGATGTCGGTGTCCGGGCCGAAGGCGATCACCAGCGTGAGCCGGCGCCGCTGCGGTTCGTACTTCCACACCTGCCCGTAGTGGTCGGCCGCCGAGCCCTCCGCGCTCTTCGCGAAGCTCGATACGAAGTACACGGACCGGTCGCCCCAGTAGCAGCCCTCCAGCTTCTGGGCGTGCGTGATGCCCTTCTTGCCGAAGTCCTGGAGCCGGATGGGCGTCTCCTTCGCCTGGGTGTCGGGTACGGGCACCCACTCGACACGGTCGAAGCTCGCGCCCGGCTCCTGGATGACCGACAGGTCGGGTACGCCGGGGACGCGCATGGCCTCCAGCGTGCCTCCCGCGCGCAGCGACCCGAGGCCGCCGAGCGGCTTCTCGGGCAGGAAGCGGTAGAAGAGGCCGAAGGGCTTGTCGAACGCGTCCTCCGTCTCGTACACGACACCGGTACGCGGGTCGATCGCGATGGCCTCGTGCTGGAAGCGGCCCATCGCCTTCAGCGGTACGGCGCCGGTGCGGTGCGGATCGGCGCCGTCGACCTCGAAGATGAAGCCGTGGTCCTTGGTGTAGCCGTTGGTGCCGGCCTTGTCCTCGGTCTCCTCGCAGGTGAGCCAGGTGCCCCAGGGGGACGGCCCGCCCGCGCAGTTGACGGCGGTGCCGGCGATGGCGACACGCTCGCCGAGTACGTTGTCGCGGCCGTCGAGTTCGAGCGCCGTACAGCCGCCCTTGCCCATCGGGTCGTAGGTCAGACCCTCGACGGTCGGGACGCCGATCTTGCCGTCGGCCCGGTTCTCGTGGTTGCGGACCAGATGGACCCGGCCGCGGCGGCCGGCGAAGGCCGCCATGCCGTCGGGATTGCTGGGGACTTCGCCCTCGCCCGAACGGAGCTCGTCGCCCGTTCTGGACAGGACGCGGTAACGGAAACCTTTCGGCAGATCGAGCAGGCCGTCCGGGTCGGGTACGAGCGGGCCGTAGCCGCTGCGCCCCATTTCCTGTGCGACAGCGGTGCCGGCGAAAAGCTCCGACACCGCTCCGGTGAACGCGATTCCGGCGACCGATGCTGCTCCGGTGGCCAGGACCTGACGTCGTGTTGCGGACATGAGGCAACTCCCTGTTGGCGGACAGGAGACGTGACCCGCACGTGTGTATCACGGGTGTAGAGCACACGTGAACCGTGCGGGCCACTGAGCCTTATGTGTCGCCTGGTATGTCCTGAGAGATCAGCGGATCGGCAGACTCGATCAGCGGACCTGATCGACCGACCCGATCAGCGGACGCGATCGGCGGACCGGATCAGGCGAGCGACGCGGTGAGCGTGATGCTCGTGCCCGCGAGCGCCTGGCTGACCGGGCAGTTGGCCTTGGCGTCCTCGGCGGCCTTGACGAAGCCCGCCTCGTCCAGACCCTCGACCTCACCCCGCACCGTGATGTGCACGCCGGTGATGCCGGTGCCGGGCACCAGCGTGACCTCGGCCTGGGTGGTCAGCTTGGTCGGCGGGGTGCCGGCCTTGGCGAGACCGTTGGACAGGGCCATCGAGAAGCAGCTGGAGTGAGCGGCGGCGATCAGCTCTTCCGGGCTGGTCTTGCCGTTCGCCTGCTCGGCGCGGGAGGCCCAGGAAACCGGCTGCTCGGCGATGCCGGAGGAGTCGAAGGTGACGACGCCACTGCCCTTGAGGAGGTCGCCTTCCCAGACGGTGTGTGCCTGGCGCGTGGTAGCCATGGTGATGGAACCCTTCTGTATCGGGCACGCGAGAGCTGATCGACCGCGCCTCGCGCACCGCACATCGTTACGGCTCCGAACTTACTCGGCGAGCAGGCCCTTTGCGTCGCGTGCCAGCGCAGTGAGACGTGAGATCGCACGGAAGTACTTCTTCCGGTAACCGCCGTTCAGCATCTCTTCGCCGAACAGCCGGTCGAAGGGGAGCCCGGAGGCCAGAACCGGTATCTCCCGGTCGTACAGCCGGTCGGCGAGTACGACGAGGCGCAGGGCCGTCGACTGGTCGGGCACCGGGCCCACATCCGTGAAGCAGGCGACTCGCAGACCCTCCGTCAGCGCGCCGTAGCGGCTGGGGTGGACGGTCGCGAGGTGGCCGAGGAGAGCGGGGAAGTCGTCGAGGCTGGCGGCCCCGGTGGCGTGCGCGGCGCGCGTCACCTGCTCGGTGGTGAGTGGGGCGGGGGCCTCGGGCAGTCCCCGGTGCCGGTAGTCCTCGCCGTCGATACGCAGCGGGCGGAAGCGCGCCGAGAGCCCCTGGATCTCCCGCATGAAGTCCGCGGCGGCGAAGCGGCCCTCGCCGAGCTTGCCGGGGAGCGTGTTGGAGGTCGCGGCGAGCGCCACACCCGACTCCACGAGACGGCTCAGCAGGCTCGACACGAGAACGGTGTCGCCCGGGTCGTCCAGCTCGAACTCGTCGATGCAGAGCAGCCGGTGGCCGCCGAGGGTCCGTACGGTCTGCTGGAAACCGAGCGCGCCGACGAGGTTCGTCAGCTCCACGAAGGTGCCGAACGCCTTCTGCTCGGGGGTGGCGGGGGTGGCGTGCCAGAGGGAGGCGAGGAGGTGGGTCTTGCCGACGCCGTAACCGCCGTCGAGATACACGCCGCGGGGGCCGGCGGCCTCGGCGGGCTGCCGGCCGAACCAGCGCCGCCTGCCCTTGCCGTTGTTGCCCTTGGCCTTGCCGTTGCCCCGCCCGCCGCCCGCCGCGCCGTCGAGCCCGGCGGCGAACGCGCTCAGTACGGTGACGGCCTCGGCCTGGCTGGGCTGGTTCGGGTCGGGGACGTACGTCGCGAAACGTACCGAGTCGAAGCGCGGCGGCGGAACCATCTCGGAGACCAGCCGCTCGGCCGCGACCCGCGGCTCCCGCGCACAGAGGGATACGGGCCCGGACACGGGAGCGGAGGTGGACGCCGGTTCGGCGGGGGAGGGTGGCACGGGGCTCAACTGTAGAGCGTGTCGCGGGTACGCCGTCCCGGGGCCGGGACCGAGACGGTCGGGGGCCTGTCCCGAGACGGGGCGGGGCCGGTCCGGGGCCGGTCCCCGAGACGGGACGCGGGCGGGGCGGCCGCCGATGGTCGCGCCGGCTTTCCGGGCGCGCGCACCGTGTCGTAGGCGTTCGCGTGGGATTCCCCTTCGTGGGGGTTGCGCGCGGGCTCACGGAGGTTGTGCGCGGGCTCGGCAAGCCTGCCGGGGATGCCGAGGACTGTCGGCGCCCACGGCGCGCACCCACGGCGCACCGCACCGCGCGAGCGCCGTGTACCGGCGCGTAGAGGCGCGTGTCGGACCGCGTCCGCGTGTCAGACTGCTGCGCATGCGACGCCTGTTCCCCGTGACCGATCAGACCGCGCCCGCGCCCGCCGTCCGTCCTGAGGATGCCGCGGACCGTGAGTGGGCGCTGGACGAGCTGGCCGAGGCGTACGCGTACCCCGAGCCCGCCGACGGCGGCTGGCTGCGCGCCAACATGGTCTCCACGCTCGACGGCGCGGCCCAGCACGACGGCCGGTCGCAGGCCATCTCGTCCGACGCCGACATGCGGATCTTCGGCACCCTGCGGGGCCTGGCGGACGTCGTCCTTGTCGGTGCTGAAACGGTTCGCCTGGAGGGCTACCGCCCCGCCCGCGCCCGTGACGCCTTCGCCGCGCGGCGCGTCGCCGCCGGGCAGGCGCCCGCGCCCGCCATCGCCGTCGTGACCGCGAGCCTGAACCTGGACTTCTCGCTTCCGCTCTTCACCTCACCCCTCGTACCGACCCTGATCCTGACCGGCGCCGCCGCCTCCCCCGACCGGATCCGCGACGCCGAGAAGGCGGGCGCGCGGGTGATCGTCGCCGGGGACGGGCCCGGCGTCGAGCCCGACCGGGCGGTCGCGGCCCTGGCGGAGATGGGTCTGTTGCGGCAGCTCACCGAGGGCGGACCCCGGCTGCTCGGCCAGTTCGCGGCGGCGGGCGTACTGGACGAACTCTGTCTGACCGTCTCCCCCCTGCTCACCGTCGGCAGCGCCCAGCGCATCACCGGCGGACCGGGCCTGCCGGACCCGGCGCGCTTCGCCTTGGCGGCCGTACTGGAGGAGGCCGGGTTCCTTTTCACCCGATACCGTCGGAGCTGACATTGGGCGGAATTTGTCGTTCCGGTTAGCTTCCGCTGGGCACACTTACTCACGCAGACTCACGCAGACCCCGTGCGGACACGGGGAAGGATGGTTTCCGCAGCGGGCCTCACCGGCCCCTGAACGACGAAGGGCGCCTGTCGTGTTCACAAGCGTATTGATGATCGAGAAGCCCCTGTCGTCCGTGGACGTCGAATTCGTCACCACGCTCCACGGTGCCGAGGACGTCTCCTTCATCCTCCTCATGCAGCCCCGCGGTGACCAGGCGGACGCGCTGCTGAGAGCCATCGACGACGTGGCGTACGGTGAGCTGAAGGAAGCCGGCCGCGAGGGCGACGAGCCCGAGGGCGCCGAGGCGCGCGGCCCCGCCGAGCTGGCGCTCGCGCACTCGCTGGCCGTCCTGCGGGCGGCGGGCCGCCGGGCCACCGGTCTGGTGGTCGAGAACCACCCGCTGGACCATCTCAAGTCCGTCGTCGAGGAGTCGGCCGCCGACGAGGTGATCGTGCTCACCGAACCCCACTACGTGGAGGAGTTCTTCCACCGCGACTGGGCCTCGCGCGCACGCCACAAGGTCGGCGTACCGGTGCTGAAGCTCTTCGCGCACAGCGCGGAGGACGACAACGAGGCGGGGGAGAGCGAAGGGAAGGCCGAGGGGGCGGGCCGGAGCGAATAGGCTGGGGGGTCGCTGACGGCACCCGGCCGCCCGCCCGCGGAAGCCCGCACCCTCGCCGCCCTCACCCGCACCACCCTGGGAGAACACGTATGGCACCCGGTATCCCCACCGCCATGGAACGGCCGCACTTCATCGGCATCGGCGGCGCCGGAATGTCGGGTATCGCCAAGATCCTCACCCAGCGCGGCGCGAAGGTCGCGGGCAGCGACTCGAAGGAGTCCGGCACCGCCGAGGCCCTGCGAGCCCTCGGCGCCACGGTCCACATCGGCCACGCGGCCGAGCACCTCGCCGACGACGCCTCGTGCGTGGTCGTCTCCAGCGCGATCCGGGCGGACAACCCCGAGCTGGTACGGGCCGCCGAGCTGTCCGTCCCCGTCGTCCACCGCTCCGACGCCCTCGCCGCCCTGATGGGCGGGGGCCTGCGGTCCATCGCCGTCGCCGGTACGCACGGCAAGACGACGACGACCTCCATGCTGGCCGTCGCCCTCACGGAGCTGGGTCTCGACCCGTCGTACGCCATCGGCGGCGACCTGGAGGGGCCCGGCACCAACGCCCGGCACGGCGACGGCGACATCTTCGTCGCCGAGGCGGATGAAAGCGACCGGAGCTTCCAGAAGTACGACCCCGAGGTCGCGATCGTCCTCAACGTCGAGCTGGACCACCACGCCAACTACGCCTCCATGGACGAGATCTACGAGTCCTTCGAGACGTTCGTCGGCAAGATCGTGCCCGGCGGCACGCTGGTGATCGCCGCCGACCAGCCCGGCGCGGTCGAGCTGACCGCGAAGGTCCGCGATCTCTCCACGATCAAGGTGGTGACGTACGGCGAGGCGGCGGACGCCGACGTACGCGTCCACAAGGTGACCGCGCGCGGACTGACCAGCGAGGTCACCGTCGTGCTGGCCGGCCGCTTCCTCACCTTCACGGTCTCCGTCCCCGGCCGCCACTACGCGCACAACGCCGTGGCCGCCCTCGCGGCGGGCGTCGCGCTCGGCATTCCCGCGCACAATCTCGCCTCCGCGCTCGGCAAGTACACCGGCGTCAAGCGCCGCCTCCAGCTCAAGGGCGAGGCGAACGGTGTGCAGGTCATCGACTCGTACGCGCACCACCCCACCGAGATGACCGCCGACCTGGCGGCGATGCGCGACGCCGCCGCCCCCGGCTCCCGGCTCCTCGTCGTCTTCCAGCCGCACCTCTTCTCACGCACGCAGGAGCTGGGTACGGAGATGGGCCAGGCGCTCGCCCTGGCCGACGCCTCGGTGGTGCTGGACATCTACCCGGCCCGTGAGGACCCGATCCCCGGTATCACCAGCGCGCTGATCATCGACTCGGCGGAGCGGGCGGGCGCGGACGTCAGGGCCGTGTCCGACAAGGGCGCGGTGCCCGAGGCGGTGGCGGGAATGGCGAAGCCCGGTGATCTCGTTCTCACCATGGGGGCGGGTGACGTCACGGACCTCGGTCCGGAGATCCTTGCCCGGCTGTCCCACTGAGGCGGATCGCCCGAGGCGTGAGAGAGGAATCCGATGGCGTACGACATCGACAAGCCCGACGAGCAGTGGCGCGAGGAACTGACCCCGGCGGAGTACGCGGTGCTGCGCCAGGCAGGCACCGAGCCCGCCTTCGTCGGTGAGTACACGGACACCAGGACGACCGGCGTCTACTCCTGTCGCGCGTGCGGCGCGGAGCTGTTCCGCTCCGGCACGAAGTTCGAGTCGCACTGCGGCTGGCCGTCCTTCTACGACCCGAAGGACAGCGACGCGGTCGAGCTGATCGAGGACCGCACGATGGGCATGGTCCGCGTGGAGGTCCGCTGCTCACGCTGCGGGTCGCACCTGGGCCACGTCTTCGAGGGCGAGGGTTACGACACGCCGACCGACCAGCGGTACTGCATCAACTCGATCTCACTGCGGCTGACGCCCGACGAGGGCTGACACCGACGGGATCCACGACGGCCACCGGCGGCGAGC
>NZ_JBHUZM010000232.1:0-6909 GCF_042667665.1 Streptomyces sp. NPDC057307
GTGCTGATCCATCTGGTCGAGGAGTACCCGTCGGCCCGCCGCGTTGTCGGTGCCGACCGATACTGTGCTGATCAGGGGTTCTGACACTCCGGCAGAACGTGTGATCGAGCGGGACCGAGAGTGTGAGGGGGAGGGGCGCGATGCGGGTACTGGGCGTGGACCCCGGACTGACGCGGTGCGGTGTCGGCGTCGTCGAGGGCGTCGCGGGACGCCCGTTGACGATGCTCGGCGTCGGTGTGGTGCGTACGCCCGCCGACGCGGACCTCGGCTCACGCCTGGTCGCCATCGAGCAGGGCGTGGAAGCCTGGCTGGACGAACACCGGCCCGAACTGGTCGCCGTGGAGCGGGTGTTCAGCCAGCACAACGTCCGTACGGTGATGGGGACGGCCCAGGCCAGCGCCGTCGCCATGCTCTGCGCCGCGCGCCGCGGCATCCCCGTCGCCCTGCACACCCCCAGCGAGGTCAAGGCCGCCGTCACGGGCAGCGGCCGCGCCGACAAGGCACAGGTCGGCGCCATGGTGACCCGGCTGCTGCGGCTGGACGCCCCGCCCAAACCGGCCGACGCCGCCGACGCCCTCGCCCTGGCCATCTGCCACATCTGGCGCGCCCCCGCCGTCAACCGCCTCCAGCAGGCGCACGCCGCGGCCAAGGCGTCCCGCTCCACCAGCCACGTACCCGTACGGAAGGTCCCCCGATGATCGCCTTCGTCAGCGGCCCGGTAGCCGCCCTCGCCCCGACCTCCGCGGTGATCGAGGTCGGCGGCGTCGGCATGCTGGTCCAGTGCACCCCGGCCACCCTCGCCGGGCTGCGGATCGGCCAGGAGGCGAAGATCGCCACCTCGCTGGTCGTCCGGGAGGACTCGCTCACGCTGTACGGCTTCGCCGACGACGACGAGCGCCAGACGTTCGAGCTGCTCCAGACCGCGAGCGGCGTCGGTCCCCGGCTGGCCCAGGCGATGATCGCGGTGCACGCGCCCGACACCCTGCGTCTCGCCGTCGCCACGGGTGACGAGAAGACACTGACCGCCGTCCCCGGCATCGGCAAGAAGGGCGCCCAGAAGCTGCTGCTGGAGCTGAAGGACCGGCTCGGCGAGCCCGTCGGCACCCATATCGGCAGGCAGGGCATCGGCACCCCCGTCTCCGCCTCCTGGAACGATCAGCTGCACTCGGCCCTGATCGGCCTCGGTTACGCGACCAGGGAGGCCGACGAGGCGGTCGCGCTGGTCACGCCCCAGGCCGAGGAGGCGATCAAGGCCGGCGAGGCACCCGCCGTACCGAAACTGCTGCGGGCCGCGCTCCAGTCGCTGAACCGGACACGCTGACGGGCACGAGCACAGGCACGAGCACGGGCACGCGCTCACCCGCACGTGCCGGCAGGCCCGCGCCGGGGCCGAACTCCACGGGACCGTCCAGGGACGTCCCGCTTCCACGAGGTGAATCACAGTGAACTGGGACGACAGCAGCAGCGGGACGCCGGGAGGCGGCCCGCCGCCGACGGACGACACCGACGGACTCGACGGGCCCGACCGGCTCGTCGCCGCGTCGGCCGACGGCGAGGACCAGGCGGTCGAGGCGGCGCTGCGGCCCAAGTCGCTGGACGAGTTCGTCGGGCAGGAGCGCGTACGCGAACAGCTCGACCTCGTCCTGAAGGCGGCCCTCGCCCGGGGCGCCACCGCCGACCACGTCCTGCTGTCGGGCGCGCCCGGCCTCGGCAAGACCACCCTCTCCATGATCATCGCCGCCGAGATGGGCGCCCCGATCCGTATCACCTCGGGCCCCGCCATCCAGCACGCCGGCGACCTCGCCGCGATCCTCTCCTCCCTCCAGGAGGGTGAGGTCCTCTTCCTCGACGAGATCCACCGGATGTCCCGGCCCGCCGAGGAGATGCTCTACATGGCCATGGAGGACTTCCGCGTCGACGTCATCGTCGGCAAGGGCCCCGGCGCCACCGCCATCCCGCTGGAGCTGCCGCCCTTCACCCTGGTCGGCGCCACCACCAGGGCCGGCCTGCTGCCGCCCCCGCTGCGCGACCGCTTCGGCTTCACCGCGCAGATGGAGTTCTACGAGCCCGTCGAGCTGGAACGGGTGATCCACCGCTCGGCCCACCTGCTCGACCTGGAGATCGACGCGGACGGGGCCGCCGAGATCGCGGGACGCTCCCGGGGCACGCCCCGTATCGCCAACCGCCTGCTGCGCCGGGTCCGCGACTACGCGCAGGTCAAGGCGGAGGGTTACATCAACCGCGACATCGCCGCGGTAGCCCTTCGGGTGTACGAGGTCGACGAACGGGGCCTCGACCGCCTCGACCGGGCCGTGCTCCGGGCCCTGCTCAAGCTGTTCGGCGGCGGCCCGGTCGGTCTGTCGACCCTCGCCGTCGCCGTGGGGGAGGAGCGCGAGACGGTCGAGGAGGTCGCGGAGCCCTTCCTCGTACGGGAGGGACTGCTCGCCCGTACCCCGCGCGGCCGCGTCGCGACCCCGGCCGCCTGGGCGCATCTGGGGCTCACCCCGCCCCCGCGGAGCCCGGGCGCAAGCGGACAACCGGGCCTGTTCGGGGCGTGACCGCACAGGCATTCGTTCCAGCAGGAACCCCGGTGCCATGCTGGGCGTTGTTCCAATGATGCGGACTCGCTTAGACTCCGCCGATGCCGCCCTTAAAAGTCGGCTAACCCGCCCCCGTATATCAGGCCGCCCGACAGCGCGGTCGTGCGAAGGAAGTTCCCTCCCGTGAGTCTCGTGACCCTCCTCCCCTTCATCGTGCTCATCGGGGCCATGTTCCTGATGACCCGGTCCGCCAAGAAGAAGCAGCAGGCGGCTGCGCAGATGCGCAATGAGATGCAGCCCGGCACCGGCGTCCGGACGATCGGCGGCATGTACGCCACCGTCAAGGAAGTTCACGACGACACGGTCCTCCTTGAGGTCGCGCCGGCCGTCCACGCCGTGTACGCGAAGAACTCCATCGGCGCGGTCCTCACCGACGCGGAGTACAACCACATCGTCCACGGCGACGAGGAGGAGCTTGAGGACGACGCTCCCGTCGTGCCCGACGACGCCTCCTCGCTGACCGGGGACGACGACGTGGCGAAGATCGACCTGGGCAAGAAGGACGGCGACGACGCCGAGGCCACCGCCACGGCGGACGCCACCGCCGACGCGCCCAAGGTCGACGCCGAGAAGGCCGCCGAGCCCAAGGACGCCAAGGCCGACGGCGAGAGCGGCGCGAAGTAGTCCCGTCCGGCACCGTGCCGCGCCCGTAGGCGCACCGCGGTCCCCGGACGACGTCGGCATTCGCGTGGGCAGGTCCCCACAACACTTCGTTGCCGCTCCGTCGCTCACCCGGCGTGGAGCGGTCGGACAGGGAGAAACGAAAAGGTGGCAGCACCTCAGAAGGGCCGAAGGCAGACGGGGGCCCCGGGAAAGCCGGGGCGCACCCTGATCCTGTTCCTGATCGCGATGATCGCCCTCGTCGGCGGGATGTTCGGGGCGGGCGAGCTCACGCCGCGCCTCGGTATCGACCTCGCCGGCGGCACGACCATCACGCTCAAGGCCAAGAGCTCGCCGGGCCAGGCGAACGCGGTCAACGAGACCAACATGAACACCGCGGTCGGCATCATCGAGCGTCGTGTGAATGGTCTCGGCGTTCAGGAGGCCGAGGTTCAGACCCAGGGATCCGACAACATCATTGTCAACATCCCCAAGGGCACGAACTCCCAGCAGGCTCGTGAGCAGGTCGGCACCACCGCTCAGCTGTACTTCCGGCCGGTCCTGACCCTCGGACCGGGCGACCCCGCCCAGCAGCAGCCGCCGCCGGACGCGACCCCCAGCGCCGGTTCGAGCGGGAGCCCGAGCCCGAGCGCTTCCGGGAGCGGCAAGCCGAAGGAGTCGGCCGACCCGCCGGCCGCCGGCGCTCCCAGCGCCTCGGAGACCACCCAGGGCCGCGCCCTCACGGAGGACCTGAAGGCCGACGCGACGCCCACTCCGGGCGCCTCCGACAAGCCCGACGCCTCGGAGACCCCGGCGCCGAGCGACTCCGCGGCGCCGCCCGCGGACCCGGCGACGGAGAAGCTCCAGGCCGACTTCGTGGCGCTCGACTGCACGAACGAGAAGGCCAGGGGCGCCCTCGGCGACACCGCGAAGCCGAGCCAGCCGACGCTCGCCTGCGGCGAGAACGACGGCGTGTGGGAGAAGTACATCCTCGGCCCGGCCGAGGTGGGCGGCAAGGACGTCGACGACGCCAACGCCACCATCAACCAGCAGACCGGCCAGTGGATCGTCCAGATGGACTTCACGGGCGGCGGCTCGAAGAAGTTCCAGGCGATCACCAGCAAGCTCTCGCAGCAGCAGGCCCCGCAGAACCAGTTCGCCATCGTCCTCGACGGTGAGGTCGTCTCGGCGCCCTCGGTGCGCCAGACCCTGAGCGCCAACGCCGAGATCTCCGGCAACTTCACCCAGGAGTCCGCGCAGGACCTGGGCAACATCCTGTCGTACGGCGCGCTGCCTCTCACCTTCCAGGAAGACACCGTCACGACGGTCACCGCCGCGCTCGGCGGTGAGCAGCTGCACGCCGGTCTGATCGCCGGCGCCATCGGCCTCGCGCTGGTGATCATCTACCTGGTGCTCTACTACCGGGGTCTCGCGCTGATCGCCATCATCAGCCTCCTGGCCTCGGCGGTCATGACGTACGCGATCATGACCCTGCTCGGGCCAGGTATCGGGTTCGCCCTCAACCTCCCCGCGGTGTGTGGTGCGATCGTTGCGATCGGTATTACCGCGGACTCGTTCATCGTGTACTTCGAACGAATCCGTGACGAGATCAGAGAGGGCCGTACGCTCAAGCCCGCCGTCGAACGGGCCTGGCCGCGCGCCCGGCGCACGATCCTGGTGTCCGACTTCGTGTCGTTCCTCGCCGCGGCGGTGCTGTTCACCGTCACCGTCGGCAAGGTGCAGGGCTTCGCGTTCACACTCGGCCTGACCACGGTCCTCGACGTCGTCGTCGTGTTCTTCTTCACGAAGCCGATCATGACTCTGGTCGCCCGTACGAAGTTCTTCTCCGGCGGCGGCTCGTGGTCCGGTCTCGACCCGAAGCGTCTCGGAGCCAAACCACCGTTGCGCCGCGGTCCCCGTCGTCTCAGCGCCCCCACCGACCCGAAGGAGGCGTGAGATGTCGCGACTCGGAGATCTCGGCGCCCGGCTCTACCGCGGCGATGTCGGCTACGACTTCGTAGGAAAGCGCAAGTTCTGGTACGGCCTTTCGATCCTCATCACCATCGCGGCCATCGCGGGCCTGGCGGTGCAGGGGCTCAACATGGGCATCGAGTTCAAGGGGGGCGCCGTCTTCAACACCCCCAAGACGAGCGTCTCCGTGGCGGCGGCGCAGGAGCACGCGGAAGAGGCATCCGGCCACGACGCGATCGTCCAGAAGCTCGGCAACGGCGGACTGCGTATCCAGGTCACCGAGCTGAACACGGCGCAGGCCGACAAGGTCCAGACGCAGCTCTCCAAGGATCTGAACATCCCCCAGGCGGAGATCAACGCCGACCTGGTCGGGCCGAGCTGGGGCAAGCAGATCGCCAACAAGGCGTGGACGGGTCTCGGGATCTTCATGATCCTGGTGGTGATCTATCTGGCGATCGCCTTCGAATGGAGAATGGCGACAGCGGCGCTGATCGCCCTGATCCACGACCTCACGATCACGGTCGGTGTGTACGCACTGGTCGGCTTCGAGGTCACGCCGGGCACGGTGATCGGTCTGTTGACTATTCTCGGTTACTCCCTCTACGACACGGTCGTGGTCTTCGACAGCCTCAAGGAGGGGTCGAAGGACATCACCAAGCAGACGCGCTTCACCTACAGCGAGGTCGCCAACCGCAGCATCAACTCGACCCTGGTGCGTTCCATCAACACCACCGTGGTCGCGCTGCTGCCGGTCGCCGGTCTGCTGTTCATCGGTGGCGGTGTCCTCGGCGCCGGCATGCTGAACGACATCTCGCTGTCGCTGTTCGTCGGCCTCGCCGCCGGCGCGTACTCGTCGATCTTCATCGCCACTCCGCTGGTCGCCGACCTCAAGGAACGCGAGCCGTCGATAAAGGCGCTGAAGAAGCGCGTACTGGCCAAGCGGAAGGCCGCCGCGGCCAAGGGCGAGTCGCCCGAGTACGCGCATGAGGGCTCCGACGAGCCCAGGGACGCGGAGCCGGACGACGGCGACGACGAGGCGCCGGAGCAGGACAGCCCGCCCGCCGCCGCGGTCGCGGGTCCCCGGAGCCACGGCGGCCGGGGCCGGGGCCGTCCGTCGGGGAAGCGTCGATGACGGACGACAGCACGAGGGAACTGCTCCGCAGCCGGATCCGTGATGTGCCCGACTATCCGAAGCCGGGCGTGATGTTCAAGGACATCACGCCGCTGCTCGCGGATCCGAAGGCGTTCACGGCGCTCACCGACGCGCTCGCCGAACTGGCCGTACAGCACGGTGCGACCAAGATCGTCGGGCTGGAGGCGCGCGGTTTCATCCTGGCCGCGCCGGTCGCGGTCCGGTCCGGCATCGGCTTCATCCCCGTCCGCAAGGCGGGGAAGCTGCCCGGTGCGACGCTGTCGCAGACGTACGACCTGGAGTACGGCAGCGCCGAGATGGAGGTCCACGCAGAGGACCTCCGGGAGGGCGACCGCGTCATCGTCATCGACGACGTGCTCGCCACCGGCGGCACCGCTGCGGCCTCGGTCGAACTCGTACGCCGGGCCGGCGCCGAGGTGGTGGCCGTGGCCGTCCTGCTGGAGCTGGGCTTCCTCGACGGCAGGGCGCGCCTGGAGCCGCATCTGCGGGGCGTTCCGCTGGAGGCCCTGATCAAGGTCTGACCCCGTCGGTCACGCCCGACTGGTCGTGCGTGACCGACCGTGCGTGACGAAGTGGGACGAACGC
>NZ_JBHUZM010000233.1:0-6657 GCF_042667665.1 Streptomyces sp. NPDC057307
GGCTCCCACCACACGGTGGGGGTGCTCAGTCCTCGCTGGTCGCGCTCGGGAGCTGCGTCTGGATCAGCTCCATCACCGAGGAGTCGGTGAGCGTCGTGACGTCACCGAGCTGACGGTTCTCCGCGACATCGCGCAGCAGCCGCCGCATGATCTTGCCCGACCGGGTCTTCGGCAGCTCGGCCACCGGCAGGATCCGCTTCGGCTTGGCGATCGGCCCCAGCGCCGTGCTGACGTGGTTGCGCAACTCGGCCACCAGACCGTCGTCCACCGACGCCGTACCGCGCAGGATGACGAAGGCGACGATCGCCTGACCGGTCGTCTCGTCCGTGGCGCCGACGACGGCCGCCTCGGCGACCTTCGGGTGCGAGACGAGCGCCGACTCGACCTCCGTGGTGGAGATGTTGTGGCCCGACACCAGCATCACGTCGTCGACCCGGCCCAGCAGCCAGATGTCGCCGTCGTCGTCCTTCTTGGCACCGTCGCCCGCGAAGTACTTGCCCTCGAAACGCGACCAGTAGGTGTCGATGAACCGCTGGTCGTCGCCCCAGATGGTGCGGAGCATCGCCGGCCACGGCTCGGTGAGGACGAGATATCCGCCGCCGCCGTTCGGCACCTCGTTGGCGTCGTCGTCCACGACGGTCGCCGAGATGCCGGGGAGCGCGCGCTGCGCGGAGCCCGGCTTGGCGGCGGTGACGCCGGGCAGCGGGGAGATCATCATGCCGCCGGTCTCGGTCTGCCACCAGGTGTCCACGACCGGGGTCTTGCCCGCGCCGATGTTCTGCCGATACCAGATCCACGCCTCAGGGTTGATCGGTTCACCGACCGAGCCCAGGACGCGCAGCGACGTCAGATCGAACTTGGCGGGGATGTCGTCCCCCCACTTCATGAACGTGCGGATCGCGGTCGGCGCCGTGTAGAGGATCGTCACGCCGTACTTCTGGACGATCTCCCAGAAGCGCCCCTGGTGCGGGGTGTCGGGCGTGCCCTCGTACATGACCTGCGTCGCGCCGTTGGCCAGCGGCCCGTACACGATGTACGAGTGGCCGGTCACCCAGCCGACGTCGGCCGTGCACCAGTAGACGTCCGTCTCCGGCTTGAGATCGAAGACCGCGTGATGCGTGTACGCCACCTGGGTGAGGTAGCCGCCCGACGTGTGCAGGATGCCCTTGGGCTTACCCGTCGTGCCGGACGTGTACAGGATGAAGAGCGGGTGCTCGGCGTCGAACGCCTCCGGCGTGTGCTCCGTGGACTGGCGGTCGACGATGTCGTGCCACCACACGTCCCGGCCCTCGCTGAAGGCGGTGTCCTGGCCGGTGCGGCGTACCACCAGGACGTGCTCGACCTGCGGACACCGGGCGACGGCGTCGTCGATCGCGGGCTTGAGCGCGCTCGGCTTGCCGCGCCGGTAGCCGCCGTCCGAGGTGATGACGAGCTTGGCGTCGGCGTCCTGGATACGGGAGGCCACGGCGTCGGCCGAGAAGCCGCCGAAGACCACGGAGTGCGCGGCGCCGATGCGGGCGCACGCCAGCATCGCCACGGCCGTCTCGGGGATCATCGGCATGTAGATGGCGACACGGTCGCCCTTGGCCACGCCCAGCTCGGCGAGCGCGTTCGCGGCCCGGGAGACCTCGTCCTTCAGCTCGGCGTAGGTGATGGAACGGCTGTCACCCGGCTCGCCCTCGAAGTGGATGGCGACCCGGTCGCCGTTGCCCGCCTCGACGTGGCGGTCCACGCAGTTGTACGCGACGTTCAGCTTGCCGTCCGCGAACCACTTCGCGAAGGGCGGGTTCGACCAGTCGAGGGTCTCGGTCGGTTCGGTGGCCCAGGTGAGCCGCCGGGCCTGCTCGGCCCAGAAGCCAAGCCTGTCCGCCGCGGCCTGCTCATACGCCTCCGCTGTCACGTTGGCGTTCGCGGCCAGCTCGGCCGGTGGCGCGAACCGCCGCTCTTCCTTGAGCAGGTTGGAGAGGGAAGAGTTCTCGCTCATACTCCCGTCTCCTCCTTGAGCAGGTTGGCCAGGCTTTCGTTGCTCACGACATCTCCCTTTCCCAGGGCGTCCTATGTGTCCCCGGGCCTAGCTCATCAGGCAGATGCCCGGGTGACAAGGGTCTTCAGGAAATTGGTTTAGACCTATGCGGCCGGACTGACGAGTGGAGTTATGGGTCGGCGTACGAGTAAGTGGCCCCGTTCCCCGGCTGTGGTGGGGAACGGGGCCACACATTCTCACGGATGCGGCGGGCCGCCGGTTCAGGCGCGCGACTCCTGGAAAGCGGTCGGGGCGACCCGGTTGAACACCTTGTCGGTGCTGTCGGACTGCCCCTCGGGCAGCTCGTCGGGCTGTCCGTCGGCCGCGAGCAGATACGCCTGCGCCTCGCCGACATGGAAGTACATGCCGTGCAGTTCGAGCCTTCCCTCGGCCAGCCCCCGGGCCACCGCCGTGTGGGCGCGCAGATGCTCCAACTGCTGGACGACATTGGTCAGACAGAGCTGCTCGACCGCGTCGGTGGGCAGTCGCCCGGAGATCCGGGCCCAGGCGTGGTCGCGGCTCCTCATCCGCTCCAGGCTGGGCAGGCCGTGCCGGAGCCAGCGGGTGAGGGGGGAGGACGGCGCGGGGGCTTCCTGTGCGGTGGGGGTGGTGGGTGCGCCTGGGGGTGCGGTGGGGGGTGAGTCGGCGGGTGCGTTGGCCGGGGCGTTGAGGAGGGCCTGCATCGCGCCGCAGCCGGAGTGCCCGCAGACGGTGATGGACTCGACCCGCAGCACATCGACCGCGTACTCGATCGCCGCCGCCACCGAGTCGTCCTGACCCTCCGCGCCCTTCTCCCCCGGAAGGGGAACCAGATTGCCGACATTGCGGACGGTGAACAGATCGCCGGGGCCGCTCGCCGTGATCATGCTCGTCACCAGACGCGAGTCGGCGCAGGTGAGAAAGAGCTGGGAGGGCTGCTGGCCCTCGCGCGCCAGCCGCGCCAGCTCGCCCCGTACGAACGGAGCCGTATTGCGCTGGAACGAGCTGAGCCCACTGGCGAGTTGGCCGCCGGCCTGGACCCGGCTCGAAACCCGTACCTCATCCGTCTTCCGTCCCGGCGTCTGCGGTTGCTCCACCGGATCGCCGCAGTGGTGATTGCGCCACGGTGTCCACGGCCGGCAGCAGGTGCTCGACTGCGTCACCGGCTCGGCTGGCTCGGCGATACGGTCCCCGGATCTGCCGGTGAACTCGACCGTGCCGCCCTGGGACAGATGCGCGACCTGCCAGTCGTGCAGCGCCTCGTACGCCGCGTGGTCCATGAACGACCCGTCCAACTCGACCACGCAGTCGCTTCCTTGCGGCACCTGGTGCAGCAGACGGCTCAGCCGTGGAACGGCCAGGAACGTCAACTCGCCCCGCGCGCGCAGCCGGTGAGCGCCCTCCTGTTCCTCCAGCGTGATCCGGGTCCGGGTGAGCCGGTGCAGCGCGACGGCGACCGCCAGCGCGATCCCGATCGCGACCCCCTCCAGGACGCCGGTGAACACCACACCGGTCAGCGTCCCTACGTAGACGAGCAGTTCGCGATTGCGCCGCACGGTGCGCATATGCGTGATGCTGACCATCTGGACGCCGATGACCATGACCAGCGCGGCGAGCGCGGCCAGCGGGATCAGGTCGAGCAGGGACACCAAGAAGAGCGCGGCGACGGTGACCCACAGCCCGTGCAGCATGGTCGAGTTCCGACTGATGGCGCCCGCCGCCACATTGGCCGCGCTGCGGACGGCGACCCCGGTGATCGGCAGTCCGCCGAGGGCGCCGGAGACGACGTTCGCAGCGCCCTGTCCGGCCAGCTCCCGGTCGAGCCGGGCACGCGGGATCTGGATGTCCGGGTCCTTGCGGGCGGCCACCAACTTGTCGACGGCGACCGCGGACAGCAGTGACTCGACGCTGCCGACGAGGGTGATGGTGAGGACGGCGGCGATCAGCCCCAGCACCGGCCCCTGAGGCAGCTCGGGAAGCACATGGCTGCTCCAGGAGGGCAGGTCGACGCGGTCGAGGCGCAGCCCCACGAGGGCGGCCGCGGCGGTCGCCACCGCCACCGCCGCGAGGGCGGCGGGCACCTTCCGTACGATCCGGCCCGTACGCCCCGGAATGCGCGGCCAGGCGAGCAGAACGACCACGGTCAGCGCGCTCACGGAGACCGCGGCGGGGTGCAGGCCGGCCAACTGGGCCGGCAAGCCCTGGACGTTGGCGACGGCGGAGCTCTGCGGGGTCCCGCCGAGGACGATGTGCAGCTGGGCGAGCGCGATCGTGACACCGATACCGCCCAGCATGCCGTGCACGATCGCCGGACTCACGGCCAGCGCCGAGCGGGCGACGCGCAGTGCGGCGAGGCCGAGTTGGGCGAGACCCGCGAGCACCGTGATGGCGCAGGTGGTGCGCCAGCCGTACCGCTGGATCAGATCCGCCGTGACGACCGTCAGACCGGCCGCCGGGCCACTGACCTGGAGCGGAGCGCCGCCGAGGCGGCCGGCGACGAGACCGCCCACGGCCGCGGCGACGAGACCGGCCTGGAGGGGCGCGCCGGTGGCGAGCGCGATACCGAGGGAGAGCGGCAGAGCGATCAGGAAGACCGAGATGGAGGCGGAGAAGTCCGCCCCGGCGATCCGGAACCCTCGCCACCGGCCGGGCGGCGGACTGTGCGGGCTCCGCCGGCTCCGCGGGCTACGTGGGCCCCGCGCACGGTCGGGCTGGTCGAGCTGCTTGGTCCGGTCGGTCCGGTCGGTCCGGTCTGGCTGATCGGTCTGGCCGGTCTGGTCGGGGCGGTCGGGCGGGTCTTCGCGGGTGGGGACGTAGGCAGACATTTTTCCCGTCTCCTCCGGGGCGGCGCGGTCGCGGAACAGGTGACGCGGCCGTGAGTCACGGCGTGCAGCGGCGGGATTTATCAACGCTCAGTAAATGGATCGTAATGGAGAGTAAAGATTGTGGCATGACTTTCCGGGCAAATGGGGCAAGCTTTCACCCGCGACGGTGATTAGTCATTTTGTCCGGCTTGTCATACCGGTTCCCCTCGGGTCCCAGTGCGACGTTGTCGGCGCTCGGCGCCGTGCTCGGCGTTTTTCGGCGTTCCGGCGCTTCAACGCACAGAACCTGAGGGAAGAGGTGGGCGGATGCTGGCCGCCAGAAAGAGGATCGCCTGCGGCGTAGCCGTGACGGCGCTGGCCGTGGGGCTCGCCGGATGTTCCGGGTCCGGTTCACCGGAACCGAAGGACGGGACCAAGGCCGAGGACGGCGCCCACGGGGCGAAGAAGGGGCCGGCCAAGAGCGCGGTGCGGCTCATCGGCGACGGCTCCACGGCGTACACCGGCGCCCAGCCCGGCGTTCTCAAGCCGGAGCGTCTGAAGCCCGGTCAGAAGCCGCCGCAGTTCGTGGTGTTCTCCTGGGACGGCGCCGGTGAGGACAGTCAGAAGCTCTTCTCCCACTTCCGCGACGTGGGCAAGAAGTACGACGCGAAGATGACGTACTTCCTCAGCGGTGTCTATCTGCTGCCGGAGGACAAGTCCAAGCAGTACAGCCCGCCCCAACACGCCGCCGGCCGCTCGGACATCGGCTTCAACGACGCCGAGGGGATCAAGAACACCCTGCGCGAGCTACGCGCCGCCTGGCAGGACGGCAACGAGATCGGCACCCACTTCAACGGGCACTTCTGCGGCGCGGACGGCGGCGTCGGCAACTGGTCCGTCGAGGAGTGGAAGAGCGAGATCAGCCAGGCCAAGGCCTTCGTCAAGAACTGGAAGAGCAACACCGGCCTGACGGCCGAGGCTCCGCTGCCCTTCGACTACGAGAAGGAACTCGTCGGCGCCCGCACCCCCTGCCTGGAAGGGCAGAAGAACATGATGCGGGCGGCGCGGACGATGGGCTTCCGCTACGACTCCAGCGGTGTCGGCAACCAGGTCTGGCCGAAGAAGACCGAGGGCATGTGGGACATCCCGCTGCAGCTCGTCCCGGTGCCCGGCCGGAAGTTCGAGACGCTCTCGATGGACTACAACTTCATGTTCAACCAGTCGAAGACGGTCAACGGCGACCCGTCCCAGCACGAGTACTGGGGCAACCAGATGCGCGACGGTCTGCTCCAGGCCTTCGGCCGCGCCTACGACGGCAACCGCGCGCCGCTGATCATCGGCAACCACTTCGAGTCGTGGAACGGCGGCACGTACATGCGTGCCGTCGAGGAGACGATCAAGACCGTCTGTGTGAAGGACGGCGTGCGGTGCGTGACGTTCAAGGAACTCGCCGACTGGCTGGACGCGCAGGACCCGCAGACGCTCGAAAGGCTGCGGGAGCTGGGCGTCGGCCAGAAGCCCGCGACCGGCTGGCAGTCGTATCTGACGGCCCCCAAGCCGCCGACGGCCCCGGCCTCACCGGCGGCTCCCGCGGACGCGGGCCCGGGTTCGGCGGATGCGGGCCCGGCCTCCGCGGCTGCCGACGGAACGGACGCGGGCGCGGATTCGTCCGGCCCTGATTCCGGCCCCGGCTCGGGCTCCGGCTCGGGCCCTGAAGGGGACCCGGCCGCGAACTGAGTCGAGCGCTCGGGGGTACGGGCGGTGCGAGCGGTGAGCGCGGTGGTACGGGCGGCACGACCCTGTGGCGCCCCGAGCCCCAGTCGCGTATTAACCACAGGCGCAGCCGACGAC
>NZ_JBHUZM010000234.1:0-6597 GCF_042667665.1 Streptomyces sp. NPDC057307
GTCCCACCCGGAATGCCGGGTGGGACCCCGCCGTACGTCTGTACGAGTACTCCTACCAGGCGGTCTGCGTCGCGCTCTTCTGGCTCGGCAGGAACGCCCAGAGCGCGATGTAGAGCAGGAACTGCGGGCCGGGCAGCAGACACGAGGCCAGGAAGATCACTCGCATCGTGTTCGCGGAGGTGCCGAAGCGCCGTGCCAGCGCCGCGCACACTCCACCGATCATGCGACCCTCACGGGGACGGGCAATCGCGGACATGGTGGGCTCCTTCGTGAGTCCGTTTCCGGGAGCCTCTCCGTGTGCTCCCGATGACTCAATGGTGGCCCGGGGGCACCGGACAAAGCGTCGCTCTACGGTGCGATGCCGACCCTGGTAATCGTCGGGGTCGTCCCCTGAGGAGACTCCTCCCGCAGGTCCCCCTCACGGACGACCCGGGTGCCACGCGGGGCCGGCACCGGCGCCGGACCGCGCCGGCCGGTGCGGTCGCGCCGCAGGCGCGCCCGTCCCGCCGGGACGACCAGCAGATGCGCGAGACCGACTCCCACCGTGTTGAGCAGCAGCGAGTCCACGTCGACGACCTGCCCCGGGATCCCGGTCTGCAGCAGTTCGATGCCCAGCGAGATGAACGCCCCGGCGGCCAGGGTCCGTGTCAGCGAGGCCAGCGGCGAGACGGCCAGCTTGCCGCCCGCCATGGGGAGGAGAACCCCGAGAGGCGCCAGCAGCAGGAGTCCCTCGCCGATGCGCCGGACCGCCTGGAGCGGCCCGAGGGCGAGATCGGCCTTGATGCCCGCCAGCGGTTCGAAGTTCGCCGCGGTCATCCACACGACGTCCAGCGGGCGCAACGTCAGCCATGCGACGAGCACCAAGTGCACGAGGAGGAGGATGACCCCCGCCACGCGGAAGCGGAAAGCGGCACTGCCGCCCGAACCTTGGCGCTGCACGATCCCCAAGACGCGGCCACCGCGGGGAACGGTTCCGGGGAGTTCCAAATGGACGCCCACGTGAGACGGGTGTCACCCGGAAGGCCCCGACACGCCCCGTACACCGGGCGCACCCGGCCGCGCGACGCCCGCCTCCTCAGGAAGCGGACGGCAGCGGACCCGTCGTCGGCACAGCCGCCTCGGGGCGGCGCTTGGTGTCGTCGTCGCACCGGTACCCGCGCGCGCCGTACGCCCCCGGCCCGCCCAGCACCACCGAACCGTCCGTCGCCGCGCCCTCGGTGAGCGTGCACACGATCTGCGCCAGCGCGGCCGTCGGCAGGTCCTCCGGCTGGCGGCTCAGCCGCAGCGTCCCCGGCGGATCGCCCGCGCGCCCCTCGGAGACCCGCAGCGGCCCCCGTACGTCCGTCGTGAAGCCCGCCTCCCGCTCCGTGGACGACGGCTGCTCCAGCAACTCGTCCACGAGCGCCCGCACCACCTGCACACGGTCACCGAGCGCCTTCTCGGCCGGTATGGACGCCGTGCGCTCCACCGGCACCAGCTCGGACCCGCACACCAGATAGACCCTGACCGCCGTCCCGCCCGGCTGCGCCTGGGTGGTCAGATTGCTCTCGGACACCTCGCACGGCACCCGTGAGGGCGCGGCGCCCGCGTTCACCGGCACCGCGGTCGTCCTGATGCCGCAGCCGCCCACGGCGCCCGCCAGCGCGAGCGCGCCCGCGAGTACGACGAGAGACCGGCCGGCCCGTGTCCTCGACCTCACTGCGCCCCGCCCCTCTCGCCCCGTACGCCGCCGGGCCCGTCCTCGTCCCCGAAGTCCTCCGAGACCTCGTGCGGCAGCCGCAGCACGAACACCGCGCCGCCGTCGGGCGCGTTGGCCGCGGTGATGTCGCCTCCGTGGATGTGCGCGTTCTCCATCGCGATGGACAGCCCCAGACCGCTGCCCTCGGACCTCGGCCGGGACGCGCTCGCCTTGTAGAAGCGGTCGAACACGTGCGGCAGTACGGCCTCCGGGATGCCCGGACCGTTGTCCCGTACCTCGATGACCAGCTCCCCGCCGACCGAGCGCACCGAGACCCGCACCGGCGAACCGCCGTGCTTGAGCGCGTTGCCGATCAGATTCGCCAGGATCACGTCGAGCCGGCGCGGATCGAGGCGGGCCATCATGCCGCGCTCCGCGTCCAGTTCCACCGCGTCCAGCCAGGCCCGCGCGTCGATACAGGCGGTGACCTGGTCGGCGACGTCGACATCGTCGAGGACGAGCCGGGCGGTGCCCGCGTCGAAGCGGGTCACCTCCATCAGGTTCTCCACCAGGACGTTGAGCCTGCGGGTCTCGCTCACGACCAGCGTCACGGCGGGCGCGATCATCGGGTCGAGCGTGTCCGCCTCCTCCTCCAGCACCTCGGTGACGGCCGTCAGCGCGGTGAGCGGGGTGCGCAGTTCGTGCGACATGTCGGCGACGAAGCGGCGGCTCGACTCCTCACGCGCGCTCATGTCGTCGATCTTCTTCTGGAGCGAGGCGGCGGCGTTGTTGAACGTCCTTGACAGGTCGGCCAGTTCGTCCGTCCCCGACACCCGCAGCCGGGTGTCGAGCTTCCCCTCGCCGAGCTGCCGCGCCGCGTGGCCGAGCCGCTGCACCGGCTTGAGCACGGTCGTGGCCGCCGCCTGCGCGAGGAGCGCGGACCCGACGAGCGCCAGGCTCGTCGCGATCGCCAGCGACCACGCCAGCGAGTTGAGGTCCTCCCGCTCCTGTTCGAGGGAGAGGGAGACATAACCGGTCGGCCCACCGCCGACGATCCGGGTGCCGCCGACCAGATAAGGCGTCTGGCCGCGCTGTGTGCGCTGCCAGAAGACGTGGTACGGCGACTTGTTGCCCGACGTGACCTTCTGCCGGTCGTTCACCGCCGTCCGCAACGACTGCGGCACGTCGTCCAGCGTGAACGTGTCCTGGTCGGAGACCCCGGCCATCGGCTTGCCCTCGTCGCGCTCACCTATCAGCACCACACTGAACCCGGCGCTGCTCTTGGCCATCTGCTGCGCCGCGTCCTCCAGCTCGGCCTGCGTCGGCTGCAGCGGCAACTGCGCGGCCTTGTCCCGCATCTCCTGCTTGAACTCCTTGAGCGCGGCCGTCTGCGTACGGTTCAGCACCGACTCGCGGTTGAGCCAGTACGCGATGCCGGACGCCGAGACGGCGGCGGTCAGCGCGACGGCCCCGAAGACGACGACGAGACGCAGCCGCAGACTCGTCCAGCGCAGCCCGGCGAGGAGTGCCCTCTTCCGCGTACGCCGCCCGGCCGTTCCGTCCGGGGCTTCCCCGCCGGTGCCGTCCGTCCCGTCCGGTCTGTTCGTTCCTTCCGGTCCGTCCGCCGCTCTTCCGGCCGTGGGTTCCTCGTTGCTCACGAAGGGGCGTCCAGCCGGTAGCCCACGCCTCGTACGGTACGGATCAACGTCGGCGACGACGGCACGTCCTCGACCTTCGCGCGCAGCCGCTGCACGCAGGCGTCGACCAGCCGCGAGTCGCCCAGATAGTCGTGCTCCCACACCAGCCGCAGCAACTGCTGCCGGGAGAGCGCCTGTCCGGGCCGCCGGCTCAGTTCCAGGAGCAGTCGCAGCTCGGTCGGCGTGAGCTGGAGGTCGTCACCGTTCTTCGTGACAGTCATCGCCGAACGGTCGATGACCAGGCTCCCGAAGGTCGCCGAATCGGTCGACTCCCTTTCCCCGCGCCGCAGTACGGCCCGGATACGGGCGTCGAGCACCCGGCCCTGCACCGGCTTGACCACATAGTCGTCCGCGCCGGATTCGAGTCCGACGACCACATCGATGTCGTCGCTGCGCGCGGTCAGCAGAATGATCGGCAACTGGTCGGTCCGCCTGATACGACGGCACACCTCGAAACCGTCAATACCAGGCAGCATCACATCCAGAACGATCAGGTCTGGCCGCTGTTCTCGCAGCAGATTCAGGCCGTCCTCTCCCGTCGCCGCAGTGGCCACTCGGTGGCCCTGGCGTGACAACGAGAGTTCGAGGGCCGTGCGGATGGCGTCGTCGTCCTCGATCAGCAACAGGAAAGGCACAGAGGTCATTCTGGCCCATGGGGGGACCACAGTTCGACAGTCGGAGCGCTCCCACAGTTCCACCACATCTCCCGCCAAGATCCAGAACCCCTGTGACAGGCCTGTGACAGTCGGCGGACAGGCCCATGAAACTGGCCCGGCAATCTCTTGGGCAGACGGAAGAAACAGACTCCAGCCGACGGGGGGCGCGAGATGAACTCACTGCACAGCACGACCTCAAGCGCAGTAATCACGCGTCTCCACGACGTCGCGCGGAGCACCGAGAAGTCCGGCGCCGTGAACGGGCGGGGGTGCGTTCGCGGCGCCGGGCGTCAGCACCGACCGCCGTACATCGCGGCGGTCGACGCGGCGCAGCAGTCCACGGCGGACAACGCCGAGGCACGGGGGAGCAAGGGCGCGGCGTACGGAGAGGCCACGGGGGAGCGCACCGGGACGACGGGGGCCACGGACGCCGAGACGGCGTTCACGGCATACGTCCAGGAGCGCCGGGCCTCTCTGTACGCGACCGCCTACCACCTGACCGGCGACCGCTTCGAGGCGGAGGACCTGCTCCAGAGCGCGCTCTTCTCCACGTACCGCGCCTGGGACCGGATCAGCGACAAGGCGGCCGTCGGCGGCTATCTCCGCCGCACGATGACCAACCTGCACATCAGCGCGTGGCGCAGGCGCAAGCTCAACGAGTACCCGACGGAGGAGCTGCCGGAGACGGTCGGCGACAGCGACGCGATGCGCGGCACGGAGCTGCGCACGGTGCTCTGGCAGGCGCTCTCGCGCCTTCCCGAGACGCAGCGCACGATGCTGGTGCTGCGTTACTACGAGGGCCGCACCGATCCCGAGATCGCGGACATCCTCAACATCAGTGTCGGCACGGTGAAGTCCAGCATCTGGCGGTCGCTCCGCCGGCTGCGCGAGGACGATGTCCTCAGCTTCGGACGTGACGAGGAAGAGTCCTTCGGCGAGCTGGTGGCCTGAGGCAGGGGGAGAAAAACCCTGGGGGGAGTAACACCCGGGGGAAAGTGGGGGGACCGGGGGAGGGGCTGCCGTCTCGGGGGAGACGGCAGGAACCACGGGGGCACGGGGGTGCACCGGAGCAGGACCGGACAGGCTGGGGGGCCTGTCCGGTCTTCGCGCGTTTCAGGGGGGATTCGGGGCATCTGTCGGAGACGGCCCAGGGGTCGGTCTCCGACGGGCCGGGTCCCCGACGCTCAACGGCCGCTGTTCGTCTGGCGTACCGGTACGGACGGGTCGGACGTCTCCGTCTTACGGGGGCGGGTGCTGCCCGCCGCCGCGTTGGCGATCCGGCCCAGCGCCTCCGCCTTGGCGCACGGATACGCTCCCAGCGCCGCCTGCCGGCCGACGATGCGGCGCTCCGCGCGCATCAGCCGCCAGCCGCGCCGCAGCAGGAACGGCACCGACTTCCGGCCCTCGCGCAGATCCCGCAGCAGCCGGCGGCGGAACGTCGTCGACGGGCGGCCCCGCAGACAGAGCGCGTCGGCCAGGACGCCCAGTTCCTCACAGCGAGCGACGACATCGGCCGCGAAGATGCCCTCGGCGATGAACAGCTGCGTACGTCCGATGTCGAGCGTCTCGGTGTCGACGACGGAGCTGGTGGCGATCGCGTAGACCGGGACGGTCGTACGGCCCGTACGGCACAGCTCCAGGATCGCGGCGACCGCGGCGTCCGCGTCCCAGGACAGCGCGGAGTCCCAGTCGATGTCCGAGCTGCCCTCGACCAGCGGCAACGTCGGGTCGTCGCCCTCTTTGTAGAAGTCGTCGAGACGGAGCACGGGCAGGGCCGCGCGGGCGGCGAGCGACGACTTGCCGGAGCCGGAGGGGCCCGCGAGCAGGACGACACGCGCGGAGGCGGTTCGGTGGGGACTCACGGGACACCAGTCTGAGGCATACACCCGCGCAGGGGACCCCCGCCTGCGGTGTTGGTATCGAGAGTCACATCTCAACTACTGTGCGTGTCATTCCGGTTACTCGACTCCCTCGCCCAGGCAGGAATCCCATGGCACGTCATTCAGCTCCCACCCCCCGGCGCGGCGCACTGCTGCGTGCCGGGCTGACGCTCACCGCGGCGGGCGCGGTCATCGGGCTCGGCGGCGCCGCGGCGCAGGCGGCACCGGCCGCGCCCGTGCCCGCGTCGGGTCCCGACAGCGAGCTGGCCGCGGCCGGCGAGGCGGCCGGTGAGGGGCTCGCAGGCGGGCTCGGGCACACCCTGGCCGGGGGCGTCGGACCGGTCAAGAACCTGCAGCTCAACCCGCTGGCCAAGACGGGCGTCGATCCGCTGGACAACGCGGTCGGCACGCAGGTGGCGGACTTCAAGCCGCTGTCCACGGCGTCCCTGACGGACTCGGTCACCCAGGGCGGCGGTCTGAAGGACCTGCCGCTGGTCGGGCCGGTGACGGGGCTGCTGCCCGGCTGAGCGGCGGGTCGGAGCGCGCTGACGTGAATCGGAGCGCGCATACGTAAGGAGGCCCGGCCACCCCCGTCGTCAGCCAGACGCCGATCACGGTCCGCCGGCTCTCCCGCAGCCCGAGGGCGAGCAGCACGAAGAGGTAGCCCACCACGGCCGGAGGTGTCC
>NZ_JBHUZM010000235.1:0-6587 GCF_042667665.1 Streptomyces sp. NPDC057307
GCGGCGCACCGTGCGGGTGCGCCGCCCGCCGCTCGCGTGCGCCTGTTCCAACGCCCGTGTCCATACTGAACGGATGGCTGTACGACCGTGCCGGAGCGGCACCGACGAGAGTGAGTGAGGGCGAGAACTGTGGTGGCCGAGCGGGACGAGGCGGAGGACCGTAAGCCTCCGTCCGACGAGGCGCACAGCGCCTTCACTCCGCCGTCCGGGACGGACCAGGTGCCGGCTCCCGAGGAGGACAGCCCCACCTCGGAGTTCGCCGTTCCGCGGGGACTGAGCCCGGAGAGCACTCAGGAGACCGACCGGTCGGCCTTCGACCCGCCGCGGACCTATCGCGCGCGGGAGTCGCCCCAGGCGTTCACGCCCGCGGAGGGCATGCCGGTCGTGCGGCTCCGTAAGGAGGCGCCCTGGCAGGACCAGATGCGCACGCTGCTGCGGATGCCTGTCGGGGACCGGCCGGTGGCGGAGATCGTGCAGCGGCACGACGAGGCCGGGCCCGCAGTGCCGCGCGTGCTCGACCTGACACTGCGTATCGGCGAGTTGCTGCTGGCGGGCGGTGAGGGGGCCGAGGACGTCGAGGCCGCGATGTTCGCGGTGAGCCGCGCGTACGGTCTCGACCGCTGCGAGCCGAACGTCACCTTCACGCTGCTGTCGATCTCGTACCAGCCGTCGCTGGTGGACGACCCGGTGACGGCCAGTCGTACCGTACGCAGGCGGGGCACCGACTACACCCGGCTCGCCGCCGTCTACACGCTCGTCGCCGACATCACCACCGAGGACACCGACGTCACCCTGGAGGAGGCGTACCGGCGGCTGGCCGAGATCCGGCGTAACCGGCACCCGTATCCGGGGTGGGCGCTGACCGCCGCGAGCGGGCTGCTGGCCGGCTCCGCGTCGGTGCTGGTCGGTGGTGATCTGGTGGTCTTCGTCGCCGCGCTGGTCGGCGCGATGCTCGGCGACCGGCTGGCGTGGCTGTGCGCCGGGCGCGGGATTCCGGAGTTCTACCAGTTCGTGGCCGCGGCGATGCCGCCGGCCGCGATGGGGGTGGCGCTGACGCTGGCCGGGTCCGCCATGAACTGGGACGGGCGTCCGTCCGCCGTGATCACCGGTGGGCTCTTCGCGCTGCTGCCGGGGCGGGCCCTGGTGGCGGGTGTGCAGGACGGTCTGACCGGTTACTACATCACCGCCGCCGCGCGGCTGCTCGAAGTCATGTACTTCTTCATCGCGATCGTCATGGGGGTGCTGATCGCGCTGTATCTGGGCGTCCAGCTGGACGCGCAGCTCGACCCGGACGCGGCGCTCCAGGCCGGTGCGGGGCGGCCGGTGCTCCAGATCTGCGCGGCCGTGGCACTCAGTTTCGCCTTCGCGATCCTGCTCCAGCAGGAACGATCCACCGTGCTGATGGTGGCCCTGAACGGGGGCGTGGCCTGGACGGTGTACGGGGCGATGCACGTCACCGGTGGGATCTCCCCGGTCGCGGCGACGGCCGTCGCGGCCGGTGTGGTGGGGCTGTTCGGGCAGCTGTTCTCCCGCTACCGGTTCGCGTCGGCGCTGCCGTACGTCACCGCCGCGATCGGGCCGCTGCTGCCCGGCTCGGCGACATACTTCGGTCTGCTCGGTCTCGCGCAGAACCATGTGGACGACGGGCTGGCCTCGCTGTCGAAGGCCGCGGCGCTGGCCATGGCGATCGCCATCGGGGTGAACTTCGGCGGTGAGATCTCCCGGCTGTTCCTGAAGGTGCCGGGCCCGGGACGCGGGTCGAGCCGCCGCGCGGCCAAGCGGACGCGCGGCTTCTGATACGGCTGATGCGGCCGGTGCCGGAGGCCGGTGCCGCCGGTGCGGTGACCGGCGGGCCTCCCTCGCGTCAGCGCCTGGCGTGCCGCCCGCGCGGCGGGGCCTCCGGGTCGTCCGGCTGGACGTACGGCCGAGGGGCGCCGTACTCGTCGCGCGTGACCCGCAGCTGCTGGGTCTGGAAGTCCTGCGGTACCTGCGTGTGCGCGGCCGGCGGCACGTACCCCGTGGGGGCCCCAGGCGCTGTGGGCGCCGTGGGCTCGCCCGACGCGGCGGCCTTCTTGGACTTGGAGCGCGCCCGCAGCAACTCGATCGCGATCGGCAGCACCGAGAGCGCCACGATCAGGATCAGGATCATCTCGATGTTCTTGTGGACGAACTCGATCTTGCCCAGTGCGGCACCGAGGAGCGTGACGCCCCCGCCCCAGAGCACGCCGCCGATGATGTTGAACGTGACGAACGACCGGTAGTTCATGCGGCTGACGCCCGCGATGATCGGCGTGAACGTCCGCACGATGGGCACGAAGCGGGCCAGCACCAGCGACTTGGGGCCGTACTTCTCGAAGAACTCGTGCGCCTTCTCCACGTTCTCCTGCTTGAACAGCTTGGAGTCGGGGCGCGTGAAGAGTGCGGGGCCGACCTTGCGGCCGAAGAGATAGCCGACCTGATCACCGATGATCGCCGCGAGCACGATCAGGAGACAGACGAGCCACAGCGGCCTGTCGAGCGTGCCGGCCGTCACCAGCAGTCCGGTCGTGAAGAGCAGCGAGTCGCCCGGCAGGAAGAAGCCGATGAGCAGGCCTGATTCGGCGAAAACGATGACCAGGACGCCGATCAGACCGTAGGTCCCGATCAGATAGTCCGGGTCGAGCCAGCTCGGTCCGAGCGCAAGGGTTGTCACGAGGTCCGGGCTCCTGAGTCGATAGTCGGTCGATCGTCGAAATCGGCCGTCGCTGCATCAGCGTCGTCCAGCCGCCATCAGCGGTTGTCGGCTGCCCAAAGCTATCAACGCTCAGGCCCTGACTGAGGTTCCACCCGGTCCGTACGGCTTGAGAGAGGCACGGACCGAGCCGAAGCGCGCATTTCACTCGCGGTCCGCGCAGGGCGCCACGCGGAGACAGTTTGCCGCATTTGCGCCATTACGGTGTGTGCGTGGCCACAGACGCTCCGTCCAATCCCTCCTCCCCACCCCCGCCCTCGTCCCCGTCCGGACGCACGCTCCTTCCGCTGATCGTCCCCTCCCTGGTCGTCGGAGTGGTCGCGAGTCTCGTCCTGCTCGGGGTGAGCGAGCTGGCGGGGCTGATCGAGGACGTGGTCTGGCAGACGCTGCCCGACGCGCTCGGCATCGGCCGGCACTCCCCTCTCTGGATGATCGTGATGCTCACGGCGACCGGCCTCGCGGTGGGTCTCGTCGTGCGGCAGGTGTACGGCCACGCGGGACCCGACCCCGCCACGACCGGGCTCGTCGACCCTCCACTGCCGCCCGGTGTCGTGCCCGGTCTGCTGCTGGCCACCACGCTGGCGCTGGCGGGCGGCGTGAGCCTCGGGCCGGAGAACCCGATCACCGCGGCCAACATCGCGCTCGCCTACTGGCTCGGCCGCAAGGCCGCTCCGGCCGCCCCGGCGGCGCTCTGGGTCTCGCTGGCCGCCGCCGGCACGATCGGGGCGCTGTTCGGCACGCCCGTGGCCGCCGCGCTGATCCTCACGGAGACCTTCGCGACCCGACCGGGGCCGGGCTCGCTCTGGGACAAGCTGTTCGGGCCTCTGGTCGCCGCGGGGGCCGGCGGGCTGACGACCGTGCTGATCGACCATCCGACCTTCGACCTGAACCTGCCCGCCCATCCGGGCGCCCGCTGGAGCGACGCCCTCACCGCGCTCGTGATCACGCCGGTCGCCGCGGCCCTGGGTATGGCCGCCGTGTACGCCTTCCCGTACGCCCACAGCGCCTTCCGGCGCCTCGGGCGTCCCGTACTCGCCCTGACCGTCGGGGGGTTGCTCCTGGGCCTCCTCGGGGCGCTCGGCGGATACCTCACCCTTTTCAAGGGGCTGGACGAGGTAAAGACGCTGGCCGCCGACCCGGACGGCTGGTCGGCGGGACGGTTCGCGCTGATGTGCGGCGTGAAGACGGTCGCGCTGGTGATCGCGGCGGCCTGTGGCTTCCGGGGCGGGCGCATCTTCCCCGCGGTCTTCATCGGTGTCTCCCTCGGACTGTTCGCCCATGCGCTCGTGCCCGCCGCCCATCCGACCGTGGCGGTCGTCTGCGGTGTGCTCGGGGTGCTGCTCGCCGTCACCCGGCAGGGCTGGCTGAGCCTGTTCACCGCGGCCGTGCTCGCCGCGGACCCGAATCTGCTTCCCCTGCTGTGCGTGGCCGTACTGCCCGCCTGCCTGCTGGTGACCGGGCTCCCCAAGATGCAGCTCGACGCGGACGGAACGGCCCTGCGGTGACGCGCGCCGACAGAAGACTCCGAACGGACGCCCGGCGAGCCGACGGCCCGTTTTGTCCGTATCGTCGCGCCTGACGTCCCCGCCGCCGAAGCCCGACCATCGAGGTAGCCGCCATGCCCACGTCCGTGAACGTCGCCGTCATCTACTACTCCGCAACCGGCACCCTCACGACGATGGCCAAGGCCATCGCCGAGGACGCCGAGGTGGCGGGAGCGACCGTACGGCTCCGCAAGGTCGCCGAACTCGCCCCGCAGGCGGCGATCGACACCAATCCGGCCTGGGTCGCCAACATCGAGGCGACCGCCGACATCGCCGAGGCGACGCCCGACGACATGCGCTGGGCGGACGCCGTGATCTTCGGCTCCCCCACCCGCTACGGCAATATCTCGGCGCAGCTCAAGCAGTTCCTGGACACCCTCGGCGGTCTCTGGCAGCAGGGGGAGCTGGCCGACAAGGTCTACAGCGGCTTCACGGCGTCGGCGACGCCGCACGGCGGTCAGGAGACGACGCTGGTCTCGCTCTACAACACCGTCCACCACTTCGGCGGCATCCTCGTCGCGCCCGGCTACACGCACGCGTCGAAGTTCGTCGACGGCAATCCGTACGGCACGTCGCACGTCTCCGGACAGGGCGACCTCCCGGTGAACGAGCAGACGCTGACCGCCGCCCGCGTCCAGGCCGAGCGGGTCGTGAAATTCACCCGCGCCATCAAGACCGGCCTCGGCGGCTGAGGCGAGAGACCACGGGAGGCAGGGAAAGCGATGGCACCGCAACGCGGCGCGCAGGGCGCCGAGGGCAACATGAGAGGCCCGGCGGAGGATCCGGCGGACGACCACGCCGAGCGGCGCCGGCTGTCGCTCAACCCCTTCTTCGGTGAGGCCGACCCGACCAACGGGATGTCGTCCGCCCCGCCCACGCACCGGCTGCCCGACGGCCCCATGCCCCCGTCCACGGCCTACCAGCTGGTCCATGACGAGCTGATGCTGGACGGGAACTCCCGGCTCAATCTGGCGACTTTCGTCACCACCTGGATGGAGAACCAGGCCGGTGTGCTGATGGCGGAGTGCCGGGACAAGAACATGATCGACAAGGACGAGTACCCCCGGACCGCCGAGTTGGAGCGGCGGTGCGTCACGATGCTCGCCGACCTCTGGAACGCGCCCGACCCGCGGTCCGCCGTCGGCTGCTCGACGACCGGCTCCAGCGAAGCCTGCATGCTCGCCGGGCTCGCGCTCAAGCGCCGCTGGATGACGAAGAACCGGGACCGCTATCCGGGGAGCGCCAAGCCCAATCTCGTCATGGGCGTCAACGTCCAGGTCTGCTGGGAGAAGTTCTGCAACTTCTGGGAGGTCGAGGCCCGCCTCCTTCCCATGGAGGGCGACCGCTTCCACCTCGACCCGCAGGCGGCAGCCGATCTCTGCGACGAGAACACGATCGGCGTCGTGGCCATCCTCGGCTCCACCTTCGACGGCTCGTACGAACCCGTCGCCGAACTCTGCGCGGCCCTCGACTCCCTCCAGGAGCGCACGGGTCTCGACATCCCCGTCCATGTCGACGGCGCGTCCGGCGCGATGGTCGCGCCCTTCCTCGACGAGGACCTCGTCTGGGACTTCCGGCTCCCGCGCGTCTCCTCGATCAACACCTCCGGGCACAAATACGGCCTGGTCTACCCGGGCGTGGGCTGGGCGCTGTGGCGCACGTCGGCCGAACTGCCCGAGGAACTGGTCTTCCGCGTCAACTACCTGGGCGGGGAGATGCCCACCTTCGCGCTGAACTTCTCGCGGCCCGGCGCGCAAGTGGTCGCCCAGTACTACACATTCCTCCGGCTCGGCCGGGACGGATTCCGGGCCGTCCAGCAGGCCGCGCGGGACGTGGCCCGGGGGCTGGCCGAGCAGATCGGCGCGATCGACGACTTCCGGCTGCTCACCCACGGCGACGAACTGCCCGTCTTCGCCTTCACCACCGCCCCCCACGTGACGAACTTCGACGTCTTCGACGTCTCGCGGCGGCTGCGGGAGCACGGCTGGCTCATGCCCGCCTACACCTTCCCGGCCAACCGCGAGGATCTGTCCGTCCTGCGCGTGGTGTGCCGCAACGGATTCTCGGCCGATCTCGCCGCGCTGCTGCTCGCCGATCTGCGGCTGCTGCTGCCGGAACTGCGGCGCCAGCCGCATCCGTTGGGCCGGGACAAGTCGGCGGCCACGGCTTTCCACCATTGACCGGCGCGTGGACATGCGCCCGGGCGTAGGCGTGGGCGTGGGCGTGGGCGTGGGCGTGGAAATACTGCGCATGAATTCCCCCCGAGATCCGCGGCGCACCGTGCGCCGCGTGCGGTTCTGCCTCTGATACAC
>NZ_JBHUZM010000236.1:0-6441 GCF_042667665.1 Streptomyces sp. NPDC057307
CCCCGCGTCGCCGGGTGCGGGCCCGTTCAGGTCCTGAGGGCGCGGCTGCGCCCGCGGAACTCGGCCAGGACGTCGTCCCCGCGCGTGATCGTGACGTCGTAGATCCCGCCACGCCCGAGGCGGGTGCGCTCCCGCGAGGTCGCGGTCAGGACGTCCCCCTCGTGCGCGGGCCGTACGAAGTCGATGTCGGCGCCCGCCGCGACGGTCACGGGTCCATGGCTGTTGCAGGCGCACGCGAAGGCACTGTCGGCGAGGAGGAAGAGATAGCCGCCGTGGGCCGTCCCGTGCCCGTTCACCATGTCCCCGCGCACGCTCATCCGCAGGGTGGCCCAGCCGGGACCGGTGCCCACGAGCGCGATACCCAGACTCCGGGAGGTCGGGTCGGCGTCGAAGTACTCCCGCCCGGGCCCGTCACCATCGGGCCCGTCACCACCGGCCAGGCCCCCTCGGGCCGCCTGATCGGCCGGGCTCCCACCTGCGCTGTCCGTCATGCGGCCGATCCTAGGGGGTGTCCGGAAAGCAGCGCCGTCCGGCCGCGGGGCGGGCACCTCGCCTGCCGGCCCCGGCTCATACGCTCCGCAGCGTCGCCTCCACCGGGCGGCCCGGCTGGAGTGTGAGGCCCGTCTTCGGCGGGATCTCACCCGGGCCCAGGTCGAGCCGGAACCGCTGGGCGAGCGTGGCCAGGACGAGTACCGCCTCGACCGTCGCGAAGCGCGCGCCCAGGCACGCCCTGGCGCCGCCGCCGAACGGGAACCACGCGTGGTCCGGCACCGGACGCGCCTCCTCGTCCCATCGCTCGGGGCGGAACGCGTCCGGCTCCGGGAACCAGCGTTCGTCGCGCTGCGCGCTCCACTGGCTCGCCCACAGCACCGTCCCCTCCGCCACCGGCCGGCCGCCCAGCGTCGAGCCCTCCTTCGCGATGCCCGTCATCAGCCATACGGGAGGGTAGAGCCGCAGGGTCTCCCTGATGATCTGTTCCGTCCAGCGCAACTCCTTGAAGTCGTCGAAGCCGGGCGTACGGCCCCGAAGGACGGTGGTCAGCTCATCGGCGAGACGCTCCCGCGCCTCAGGGTTGCGCGAGAGCAGGTACCAGGCCCAGGTCAGCGTCGTCCCCGTCGTCTCGTGGCCCCCGATGTAGAGCGTGACCGCCTCGTCCCGGATCTCCTTGTCGGTCAGCCGGTCGCCCTGCTCGTCGCGGGCGGCGAGCAGCCTGCTGAGGAGGTCGTCGCGGTCCGCGCCGTTACGGTGCCGTTCCTCCGTCACCCGGTTGACCTCGCTGTCGATGACCGCGACGGCCTTCTTGAGCCGCTGCCGTCCCGGCGTCGGAATCCACGCCGGCAGGAACAGCGTGAGGCCCCGGAACTCGTCGCCGATGGCCGCCTGCGCGGTATCCATGGCCGGTCCGATCGTGCCTTCGCGGCCCGCCGTGTCCGTACCGAACAGGGTCCGTACGGCGATGCGCTGGGTGAGGCCCAGCATCTCCCGCCGTACGTCGATGTGTTGGCCCGGTTGCCAGGTCTCGGCGAGTGAGGACGCGCAGTCGGTCATGGTCTCCGCGTACGCGCGGACCTGGCGGGGCCGGACCACCGGCTGCACCAGCGCGCGCTTACGCCGCCACGCGGCTCCTTCGGAGGTGACGATCCCCTCGCCGAGCACCAGCTTGAAGGCCCAGCCGAGTTCCGGGTGGCGGTACTGCGTCTCGACCCCGGTGAGCAACTCCCCGATGTGCTCCGGCTGCGACAGGAACAGCGCGCGCTGCGGGCCGAGCCGCCAGGAGACGACGTCGCCGTGGCCGCGCAGCTTGGCGAAGAAGCCGAGCGGGTCGCGCGAGAAGGCCGGCAGATTGCCGATCAGGGGCAGTTGCCGGGGGCCGGGCACCGGCGTGGCGGAGGGGCCCGGTGCGGGCGTGTCATGGCCGGTCGGGGAAGACGTACCCGTGGTCATCTGAAGTCCTTGGCGCTGGAGGCGGCGTACTGATGTTCCTACGGCCATCAGCCAACCCGCCCCGCGCGGCGGACGCCAGACGACATTCGGCCCGTGATCGCCCGGCCACGGGCCGCATGGCGCGAGGGCAGCCGTTCCCCCCGCCGCCCGTGGGCGACCGGGGCAACGACTGCCCTCGTACGGTCCTGTTGAACTCGGTTCACCGGCCTCAACTGCCCGGTGTCAGTTCACCGGAGTCGGTCCTGCCGGCCTCGGTTCAGCTCACCGGCGTCGGTTCAACGGTGTCAGCTCACCGGCGTCGGCGAGGACGGCTTGTCCCCGTCCGCCACCGCCTGCTTGGCCTCCTCGGCGAGCCGTTCCATGCCGCTCGTCGTCTTGAGCGGCTTCTCCTTGATGAACAGCACGGCCACCAGCGCGAGCGCGGCGAACGGGGTGGCCACCAGGAACAGTTCGGCCGTCGCCAGCCCGTACGCGTGCTCCACGATCTCCCGCATCGGCGCGGGAAGTTTCG
The DNA here is from genome assembly GCF_042667665.1 of Streptomyces sp. NPDC057307. Classification (NCBI taxonomy): domain Bacteria; kingdom Bacillati; phylum Actinomycetota; class Actinomycetes; order Kitasatosporales; family Streptomycetaceae; genus Streptomyces; species Streptomyces sp. NPDC057307. Next base: position 2,456 of record NZ_JBHUZM010000236.1, read on the forward strand.
TCACGTCCGGCACGGCTTCGCTCGATCCGCCGGCGGACGCGTCCGTGCCCAGGCTCTTGGCCATCTCAGACGCCACCCGGTTGGCCAGGATCGCGCCCAGGACGCTGGTGCCGATCGTGCCGCCCATGCTGCGGAAGAACGACAGCACGGAGGTGGCGGCGCCCAACTCGGAGGCGGGCACGTCGTTCTGGGCCGCGAGGACCAGGTTCTGCATCAGCAGGCCCACGCCGATACCGAGAACGGCCATGTAGAGGCTGAGCAGTCCGAAGCCGGTGTTGGCGTCGATGGTCGCCAGCATGGCCAGACCCGCCGTCATGATGACGCCGCCCGCGACCAGGTAGACCTTCCACTTGCCGGTGGCGCTGATGAGCTGGCCCGCGACCGTGGACGACACGAGCAGACCCAGGATCATCGGCAGACCCATCAGCCCCGCCACGGTGGGCGACTTGCCGAGCGCGATCTGGAAGTACTGCGAGAGGAAGACGGTGCCGCCGAACATCGCGACACCGACGAGCAGGCTCGCGACCGTGGTCAGCGTGACGGTGCGGTTGCGGAAGATGGTGAGCGGGATGATCGGTTCCGGCACCCTCGCCTCCACATAGACCGCGGCGACGAGCAGCAGCACACCACCGCCGGTCAGCGCGGCCGTCTGCCAGGACGCCCAGTCGAACTGGTTGCCCGCCAGGGAGGTCCAGATGAGGATCGAGGAGACACCGGCGACGATCAGGAAGGCGCCCAGGTAGTCGATCTTCACGTCCCTGCGGACGGTCGGCAGGTGGAGCGTGCGCTGCAGCAGCGCGATCGCGATCAGCGCGAAGGGCACACCGATGAAGAAGCACCAGCGCCAGCCGAGCCACGAGGTGTCGACCATGACGCCACCGACCAGCGGTCCCGCGACGGTGCCGACGGCGAACACCGCGCCGAACATGCCGGCGTACTTGCCGAGCCGGCGCGGCGGGATCACGGCCGCCATCACGACCTGCGCGAGCGCGGTCAGACCGCCGGCGCCGATGCCCTGCATCACCCGGCTGAAGATGAGTAGTTCGATGCCCTGCGAGAACCCGGCCAGCAGGGACCCGACGACGAACATGCCGAGCGAGAGCTGGAGCAGCAGCTTCTTGTTGTAGAGGTCGGAGAGCTTGCCCCACAGAGGCACCGTCGCGGTCATCGCGAGCAGTTCGGAGGTGACGACCCAGGTGTACGCGGACTGGCTGCCGCCCAGGTCGGCGATGATGCGCGGCAGTGCGTTGGCCACCACGGTGCCCGCCAGGATGGCGACGAACATGCCGGCCATAAGGCCCGACATGGCCTGGAGTATCTGTCGGTTGGTCATGGAGGTGGGCGCCTGGTCGGGCGCCTCGATTGCGGTCAAGGTGGCCTTCTTATGATTCCGTGGAACGACCGCCGGACGGACGGTCGTCGGTCTGTGGGGTCGGCCGGGGCAGCCCGGCGGACAGGTGCGTGAAGACGTCCCGGAAGATGTCGGGGAACGAGACCGGCGGGGACTGCGCGTACCAGTGCTCGACGGAGACCCTTACCGCCGTACCGGCGACGGCGGCGAGCAGCCGCGGGTACAGCGCGATGTCGGTGTCGTCGCAGGGGTCGGCGTCGGTCCCGGCGGAGGTCCCGGCGCCGCGGTCGCTCTCCGAACCGACGCCGCCGCGTTCGCCGCTGTCGGGGCTGTCGGTGCCGTCGCCCGGAGCGAGCCGTTGCGCGATCGTCCGTGCCAGGTCGCGTTCCTCGGCCATGTGCTGACCGAGGCCCCTGGCCAGCAGATGCGGGGATTTCTGGAGGACCTTGGCGCGCAGGCTCCACACCTCGTGCCGCTCCTCGACATCGGCCAGTTCGCCGGCCATGGCCTCGCGTACCGCGTCGAGGGGAGACAGCTCGGCCGGGGCGTCCCTTACGGCGCACCGGATCCGTTCGCCGATCTCGGTGTCCAGCATGACGAACGCGTCGTCGTGACTGTCGAAGTAATTGAAGAACGTCCGCGCGGAGACGCCGGCGGCGCTGCTGATGGCTTCGACGGTGACATTCTCCGCGCCGTGCTCCGCGGCGAGTCGTACGGCCGCCTCGCCCAGCGCCGCGCGCGTGGCTTGCTTCTTGCGTTCACGGAGACCCGCTCCGGCACCCTTGGTCGTCACACCTTGCATAGTATGCAAATCTGCAGACTCTGCAAAATTGATAACGGGCAATGGCTTTTCAACAACCACCCTGACGGTATTCGCGCTGTTCAGAAACTGTTTGCGGCCACTTGTCGGCGCAGTGTAAGCAGCGCAATTCGCGCGCAGGCTACACTGGTGATTAGGAGGCCCCAGCCCCTGACTTCCCGCTGTCCCATGAGTGTGGGCAGCAGCACTGGTCCTCGGTGAGGATGTCAGCGGCATTCGCAGCGGCCATACCCAGTTGTCGCGTCACCGGAGTGGACCACGTCCAACCGCAGGCAGCGATCGAGCTGTCCGCCGCAGTTGCCCACCCGTCCACGACCGGCAGCGACGTCCCCCTGGGCTTGTGTTCCTCACCGGCCACCCTGCCTGCCGAGCCGTCATACACCGGCACACGGTCGTGACACATTCGAAAGGCGTGGCCGCATGTCAGTCAACACCGTCAGTACCGTGGAGGATTCAGCGGTACTGGAACCAGGCGCCGATCTCGCGGGTGAGGCCGCGGAACAGGCGTGCAGGGAGACGGGCAGCGATTTCGCCCGGCTCTCCAAGAAGATCAACGCCGCCGGTCTGATGCGACGGCGGCCCTGGTACTACGCCGTGCGCACGGGCATCGTCGCCGGTCTCTTCGCCGCCGGCTGGGTCGCCTTCGTGCTCGTCGGCGACAGCTGGTGGACGCTCGCCGTCGCCGCCTTCCTCGCCGTGGTCTTCGGCCAAGTGGCGCTCGTCACGCACGATGTGGGCCACCGTCAGGTGTTCCGGCTGCGCAAGGCCAGCATGCGCGCCGGCAAGCTCGCCGGGAATCTCGGCATCGGCATGGGTTACGGCTGGTGGCAGGACAAGCACTCCCGGCACCACGCCAACCCCAACCACACGGAGTTGGACCCGGACGTCGTCCCCGACATCCTCGTGTGGACGCAGGGCCAGGCCGAGGTCGCCAAGGGACTTCCCCGCCTCATCGGCCGTTCGCAGGCATTCCTGTTCTTCCCCCTCCTCACGCTCGAGGGCTTCAATCTGCATGTCGCCGGTGTGCGCGCGCTGGCCAACAGCTCGCTGAAGCAGCGGACTTCGGAGGGCGTTCTGCTCTTCACGCACTTCGCGCTCTACCTCGGCGCGCTGTTCGTGGTGCTGCCGCCCGGCAAGGCGATCGCCTTTCTCGCCGTCCACCAGTGCCTGTTCGGTCTCTACCTGGGCTCGATCTTCGCGCCCAACCACAAGGGAATGCCGACCCTGACCGGCGACGACCGCCCGGACTTCCTGCGGCGTCAGGTGCTCACCTCGCGCAATGTGCGCGGCGGTTGGTTCATCGACATCGCGCTCGGCGGCCTCAACTATCAGATCGAGCACCACCTGTTCCCGAACATGCCGTCGCCGCAGCTGCGCGAGGCGCAGCCGATCGTCCGGCAGCACTGCGAGGAACTGGGCGTCAGCTATCTGGAGACCGGCCTGATCACCTCGTACAGCCAGGCCCTGCGGAGCCTGCACGACGCGGGGGCCCCGATCAGGGCGAAGAACACGGCCACGAAGACTGACCTCAGGGCCGAGGCCACAGACGAAGCCACGACCGAGGCCACAACCGACGTCAAGGCCGACGCCAGGATTGACGTCAAGGCCGACGCCTAGGCCGTCGGGTCCGAACCTGTCGTGAGATGAACGACGTTGGACTGCTCGCCGTAGACGAAGGCGCGTACGCGGTACGACGCCCGCTTCTCCTCGGGCAGGGTGATCAGTCCGAACGAATTGATGTCCGGATTCAGTAGTGGGGCAGGGCCGGACGCCCGGCCGGCCGGCGGGGGCCCAGACCGACACAAAAAAAACCAC
>NZ_JBHUZM010000237.1:0-6363 GCF_042667665.1 Streptomyces sp. NPDC057307
GCTCCGGGCCGACGACCGGTCCGGAGCCCCGCGGTATGTCCTCGCTCAGCCGACCACCGACGCGCAGGTCGTCGGTGTGGCACGGCCCGGATCGAGCGCGTTGGCCACCTCGTGGAACGCGATCCGGTCGAGCAGCCCGATCGCCAGGTGCTCGGAGATGTTCACCGCGCACAGGTCCTGGAGGGTGACGTTGCGTACGTCGGGCCCGGACAGGAACTGGCTGCGGTACGGCGTGACCACCTGGTCGTAACGGGTCGCGATGACGGTGTACTTGACCCCGGGCACGGTGTCACCGCCCGCGTTGAGCTTGGTGAGGAAGGCCGATCCCGCGATCTGGTCGGCGAGTCCCGGGGTCTTCTCGGTCAGCAGATCCTCCGCGCCGGGGAAGTGCGGCAGCAGGTTCGTCAGACCGAGCAGGTTCGTGCCGTGGTTGTCGGGGGCGAGTCCGACGAGGGCGTTCACCTTCGGTGCCCCGCCGAGGAACTTGAGGTAGTAGCGGGGCATCATGCCGCCCTGCGAGTGGCCGACGATGTCGACCTTCGACGTCCCCGTGGCGGCGAGCACCCGGTCGACGTACGCGCTCAGTTGCTCGGCCGACTTGTCGATGGGGCCGAGGCCGTTGAAGAACGGCACTCCGGGGAGCTGCCCGTAGTCGAGGGAGAAGACGCAGTAGCCGCGGTTCACCAGGTACGGGGCGAGACCGAGCCAGTTGTCGACGGAGTTCGCGAAGGTGCCGTGGACGAGGACGACGGGGCGGGGGTGGGCGGTGGACGGCTTGCAGGAGTAGTTGTTCCAGCCACTGCTCGCGGCGGCGGCGGTGACGGCTGTCGGGGTCGCGGTGGGGGGCGCGGTGGGGGCCGCGACGGCGGGGGCGGTGGTGGCGGCCGTGACCGCCAGCAGCAGCGCCGCCAGTGGTCCGAACGCGCGTTTCCAGGGCAGCATCGAGCGATCTCCTCGCGGCTCAAGGGGAAAAGGCGATAGCTGTCAGCCCTGTGGCCCGGACCACACGATTGGCTGTGCTCATGCCAAGTTACGCACGAGTAGGAACAGGAAGGGAAGTTACGCGTCGGTAAAAGATTGAACGGATGCCGACGCCGCGCCCCGCCCCGCCGTCACCCCTCACCAGGCGGCTTGCGCCAGGTCATGATCTCGGTCGGCGGAAGACGCTCCGCGAAACGGCCGTCGGACGTCGCCTCCCGCAGCAGCGCGCGCAGATCCCGCTCGAAGTCCGCCAGCCTGTCGCCGAACAGATGCGGCGCGGAGTCGGACCGGGAGAACACCCATGCCACGACGGCGTCCACCGGACGGTCGACCACATCCCCGGCCGGCACGACATGCCGTCGGAAGTCCTCGAACCCCGCCCGCGCCAGAACCAGGTCCTCCCGGTTCGGCGTGCCGTTGACGAGCGTCCCCTGCCCCGCGCGCCGTACCGGACCCAGATACCGGCGCACCAGCTCACCGATCCGCTCGTACGGAGGAGCGGGCCGCGGCAGCGGCGCCGTCGCCGCGAGGGGATTCTTCAGATCGCCGACATGAACGAACGCGCCTCCCGGCTCCAGCATCTCCCGTACGGCGGCGGCGGTCCGGTCGCGGTCCGTCCAGTGGAACGACTGGGCGAACACGACGGCCCGGAACTCCCCCAGCCCGGCGGGCAGTTCCTCGGCGCGGGCGGCCACCCAGCGCGCGTTCCCCACCCCACGGCGCTCGGCCCGCCGCCCGGCCTCCGCCAGCATGTCCTCGTCCGGGTCGACGCCGACGGCCTCGGCGACGTACGGCGCCATGGCGAGCGTCACGGTGCCCGGCCCGCAGCCGACGTCGAGCAGCCGCCCCCGCCCGTCCAACCCGAGGACGGTGGCCAGTCTGCCGGCGAAGCCCGGGGCGTACGGCAGCCGGCCCCGCTCGTAGTGGGCCGCGCTTCCCCGGAACAGGGTGCTGTCCCACCGCCATCCGTCAGGCATGTCGATTCCGCTCCGCTCGATGGGTGTGTGATCCGGGGTGTGATCCGAGAACTCTAGAGTCGCGGCGCCTTCGGCGCGGACGCGCGTACGGCCAGCGTGCCGGGCACGACCGCCCTCGGGCCGAACCTGGCACGGGCCCGGTCCGCCACCGCCTCGATCCGGCGCGCCCGTTCGTCCAGGGGGTCGAACGTGAGCTGCCGGGTGGCCCGTTCGGCCGGGGCCAGCCCCTCGGCACGCAGCGACAGGCCCCGTACCCGCGCCCGTTGGAGCCCGAGCGAGTCATGGATCCGGTAGGCGACGGCGATGAGCGTGCCGGAGTGCGCGGTGGGTTCGCGCAGCGTACGGGCGCGGGTGGTCGTGGACCGGTCGGCGTATCGCACCGTGAGCGTCAGGGAGCGGCACACCTGCCCGTCGACCCGCATCCGGCCCCCCAGCTCCTCGGTGATCGAGAGCAGCGCCGACCGGTGCCGGCCCTGGTCCAACTCATCGTGCGGGAAGGCCCGTTCGGCGGCGAGCGAGCGGGCGGACGCGTTCGGGACGACCGTCGTACGGTCGATGCCGTGGGCCTTCTCGTACACCTCGCGCCCCATCCGCACCCCGGCGACCCGTTGCAGTGTCGACAGCGGTACGACCGCCGTCCTGCCGACGGTGCCGAGTCCGTACGAGCGGAGCGTACGGGCGGTCGCCGCGCCGACCCCCGGCAGCGCGGCGACCGGCAGCGGCCCCAGGAACTCCGCGACCGCCCGCGGCTCGTCCGGGACCGTCAGCGTGGTGCCCGGCGCCGCCCGGCGCGCGGCCATCGTGGCGAGCATCGGGGTCGCGGCGACGCCGATCGCGCAGCCGGCCCCGACATGGGCGAGCGCCCGTACCCGCAGAACGGCGGCGATCTGGGCCGCGTCCTGCCCGAAGTACCGCTCGGCGCCGCGCACATCGACGAGCGCGGAGTCCGGCGGCAGCGCCTGGACGACCGGGCTGAGGTCCTCGATCAGCCCGAGCAGGGCGGGCAGCGCGGCCTCGATCCCGGTCTCGGCCTCGTGGTGGAACCGTACGCAGAGGATCATCCCGCGCTCCCTCTCATCCCGCGCTCCCCGGACTGGCGTGCCAGAACTTCCTTCCGGTGGGCAGTCCTTCACCGGGCGGCCGGAGATCGGCCCAGGGGTTCATCGCATAGCCCGTGGACATCTCGATGCGCCGGCCGTTGTCCGCCTCGGCCCCCCGACCCGCCGTCGGCGCCGGCGCGTCGAGCGCGGCGGCGACCGCCTCCAGGCCGCCTTTCTCCCGCAGTTCGACCAGCTCCGCCAGATTCCAGGCCGCCGCGCCGACCACGCTCAGACTCCGCGCCCCGCGCCGCTGCACCACTCCGCGCACCAGCAGCAGCCAGGAGTGGAAAACGGTGTGCGCGCACGCCTCGTGGCTGTCGTCGAAGAAGGCGAGGTCGACCAGGCCCGTACCGTCGTCCAGCGTCGTGAAGATGACCCGCTTGCCGGAGCGGATCGGCGGGGTCTGGGTGGCCACCTTGGCGCCCGCGACCAGGACGGTCGCGCCGTGCGGCGCCTCCCGCAGCCGTTTCGCCGACAGCACGCCCAGCTCCGTCAGGAACGGGTAGTGGTCCGCCATCAGATGGCGGGACGCGTCCATGCCGAGGACACCCAGCTCGGCGCTCAGCCGCTCCGCGTCGCCCAGGTCGGGCAGGCCCGCGGGAGCCGTCCGCCGCCCTCCTTCCAGGGGGAGTTGGTCCCCCTGCCCGCCCGCGCGCCGCGTCGCCCCGTGCAGTTCCGACAGATGCAGCAGCAGATCCCGTCTGTTGGCGCCGAACCCGTCCAACGCGCCCACCTGCGCCAGCCGTTCGGCGACCGGACGGCCGGGCCTGGCGCGCTGCCAGAAGTCCAGCAGCGAGGAGTACGGCTGTCCGGCCTCGATCCGCGCGGTCTCCGCCTCGCTGATGCCGTGGACGTCGGAGAACGCGAGCCGCACCCCCCATGTACCGGCCCCTTCATCAGACACCAGTTCGATTCGATGGACCGCCGCCGACCGGTTCACGTCCAACGGCAGCACCGGCACCCCGCGCCGCCGCGCGTCCGCCAGCAGCAGCCGCTTCGGGTACATGCCGGGGTCGTGCGTCAGCAGCCCGGCGAGGAACGCCGCCGGATGGTGCGCCTTGAGCCAGGCCGACTGGTACGTCGGTACGGCGAAGGCGACGGCGTGCGCCTTGCAGAAGCCGTACGACCCGAAGGCTTCGATGATCTCCCAGGCGCGGCCGACGACTTCGGGGCCGTACCCCTTCTTCCCGGCCTCCTTCTCGAACCAGATCTTGATCTTCGCCTGCGACTCGGGATGGGAGAGCCCTCTGCGTACCTTGTCCGCCTCCTCCCGGCCGCAGCCGGTCATGATGTCGACCATCTTGATGATCTGCTCGTGGAAGACGACCACGCCGCAGGTCTCGCGCAGCGCGTCCGCCAGGTCGTCGTGCGGATAGCGGACGGGCGCGCGGCCGTGCCGGGCCTCGATGAAGGGCCGCACCATGTCGGCGGCGACCGGGCCCGGCCGGAAGAGCGAGATGTCGACCACCAGGTCGTGGAACGTGTCGGGCTGGAGCCTGGCGACCAGATCGCGCTGGCCCGGCGACTCGATCTGGAAGCAGCCGAGGGTCTCGGCGGAGCGGATGAGGCGGTACGTCTCCGGGTCGCCCGCCGGCACCTGCGCCGGATCGTCGATGTCCAGCTTCTCGCCCGTGGCGCGCCCGATCTCGGCGACCGCGTGCGCCATCGCCGACTGCATCCGCACGCCCAGCACGTCGAGTTTGAGCAGCCCCAGCTTCTCGACGTCCTCCTTGTCGAACTGGGACATGGGAAAGCTCTCGCCGCTGGTGGGCACGACCGGCGTACGGCGCAACAGCGAGGCGTCGGAGAGCAGCACTCCGCAGGGGTGCATGGCGATTCCGCGCGGCAGCGCGTCCAGCGCCTCCACCAGGTCCCACAGCCGGCCGTGCCTCGCCCCCTCCTGCCGGGACTCCTTCGCCACCTCGCGCAGTTCGGGCAGTTCGTCCATCGCCGCGCGGGCGTCGCGCGCCCGGATGTGCGGGAAGGACTTGGCGATCCGGTCGATCTCGGCGGGGTCCATGGACAGGGCGGCGCCCACGTCCCGTACCGCGTGGCGGACCCGGTAGGTCTCCGGCATGGCGACGGCGGCGACCCGCTCGGGGCCGAAGCGGTCGAGGATCGCGCGGTAGACCTCCAGTCGCCGGGCGGACTCGACGTCGATGTCGATGTCCGGCAGTTCGAACCTGCCGTTCGGATCGGCGAGTCTGCGCTCATTGAGGAAACGTTCCATCAGGAGTCCGTGCTCGACCGGGTCCGCGTGCGCGATCCCCAGCAGATGGTTGACCAGCGAGCCGGCCCCCGAGCCGCGTGCCGCGACCCGGATGCCCATCTCCCGTATGTCGTCCACCACTTGGGCGACGGTGAGGAAGTACGAGGGATAGCCGAGCCGTTCGATCGTGCCCAGCTCGGCCTCCGCCCGCCGCCAGTAGTCCACGTTCCGGTCGTAGCCGCGCCGCACCAGGCCCGCGGCCACCCGCGACCGGAGCACCCGGGCGGCGGTCCGCCGGTCGGCGCCGACCAGCCTCGGCTCGGGGAAGTGGACGGTGCCGATACCGAGATCGCCCTTGGGGTCGACCCGGCAGCTCTCGGCCGTCTCCCGTGTCATGGCCAGCAGCCGGTGCGCGGTGCCCCGGCCGAGCCCGGCCGACTCGGCCACCAGCTCGGCGGTACGGGCCATCGCCGCGGGGTCCTTCAGCCAGCGCTCCCCGCTGTCCAGGCCCCTGCGCGGGTCGATGGGCACCAGCCGGCGGGCCGCGTCGAGGACATCGGCGACCGGGCCCTGGCCGGGGTCGGCGTACCGTACGGCGTTGCCGAGCACGGCCCGTACGCCCTGCTCGACGGCGAAGCCGAGGGTACGGGCGGCGTGCCGCAGCGAGCCCGGTCCGGTGCCCTGCCGCCCGTGGTGGACGACCTCAAGACGCAGGGCGTCGCCGTAGATCTCCCGCCAGGCGGCGAGCAGCCGGGCGGCGTCGCCGGTCCGGCCGGCGGCCAGTGCCCGGCCGACGCCGGAGTCGGGGCCGAGGAGCACGACGACGCCCGCGCCGTGATTGTCCTGCCAGGGCAGCAGCGGGCCGCCGTCCCCCGCGGCGTGCGCGGTGGTGACGAGCCGGCACAGGTCGGCCCAGCCGGTGGCGCCGTCGCGGGCGAGGAAGACGGTACGGGGCGCGGACTCGTCGATGAAGGCACCGCCGCGGGCCCGGGGGCGCCGCCCGACCGCCGGCCCCGCCGCGGACCCCCCGGCCGCCGGGGGGTCGGCCCCCCCCCCCGCCACCCCCCACCCCGGGCGGATCTACGCCACCACGCAC
>NZ_JBHUZM010000238.1:0-6356 GCF_042667665.1 Streptomyces sp. NPDC057307
GAGTTGCACTCGTCCTGGGCCTTCAGATACTCGGTGAACTGCTTGGCGTCCTCCAGGTTCAGCTCCAGGTCCTTCTGCGGGTCGCCGGTCTTGTTGCCGTTGAACAGCCACTGACCGCCGCTGCCGCTGCCCTTCATGTAACTGCCGCTCAGCGAGGCGCTGCCGCCCCAGTCCTTCAGACCGGGGATGCCGGCGGAGATGCTGGCCGTGACCCCGGCCCCGCTCTCGGTCACCCGCTCCAGGGTGACGGTGCCGTCGGACCACTGCTGGAGCTTGATCTGCTCGGAGCTGCTGAGCTTGATGAACAGGATCTGGACGACGACCGTCTCCTTGGTCTGATCCTGGGAGAGCAGGCACTTGGCCGGCTGGAACGGGTCGTCCGGCGGAGCCTCGGGCGTGCCGTCGCCCCCGCCGCCACCCCCGTCGTCGCCGTCGCCCTCACCCCCGTCGCCGGAGTCGCAGCCCTCACCGCCGTCGCCCGCGTTGACGATCCGGCACACCGCGTCCTGCAGACCCACGGCCGTGTCGTTGGGAACGGTCAGCGCCAGGATCGCCCCGATGATCGCGGCGACGACACCGATCACCGCCACGTACTCGACGCCACCCTGGCCCGTCTCACCACGCCTGCGTGCTGTGTGACGGTAGTGAGTGCCGTTCATCCGCGCTCCTCGTCCAAGCTGTGACTCGTTCACCTGAGTGGCTGGAGAGTAGGGAGCCTCCCGGGCCCAGCCGCAGGGCCTCTGGGCCCACTCGCGGGCCCAGCCGTACGGGAGGGCCCCCGATCGGGCACCGCGCGGCGTCGATACGGGCGTCGAAGGTGTGGGAACGGGCAGGGCGGCGGCGTGCGAGGGGAGGGGCGCGGGGGCGCCGCGCGGCGCGCCGTAACGAGCCCGGCAGCGGTACCGTGGGAAGGACGAGGGCTTTCGAACACCCCCACGAGGCGGTGCGGGCCCGGGAACGTCGTACGTGAAGAGGTGCTCCGTATGGACTCGGATCGTGCCGAGCGTCTGACCGCGGAGCTTCGCGCTCGCGGCGTCATGGCGCATCTGGTGCACGCGGGTGTCTACGAGTTCGGTATCCGGGTCGTCCTCGACGACCGGATCGAGGCGCTCTGGGACCTGGACGGGGCGGCCGGGCTCGACGCGGAGATCGTGAACGAGGGCGCCCTGATCGGGTTCGTGCCCCATGTGCCGGGGTCGGAGGAGTTCACCGAGGAGCAGCTCGTGAACTGCATCGCCACCACGAACTACGCGCTCGACACGCTCCAGCGCCCCGCCGACCGCACAACCGGGCAGCCGGAGCCCGGCCGGACGCCCGTCCCGCCGTCGGACGGGCCGCCGCACGCGACGCCGCCCGCGCTTCGGCGGCAGCGACGGGCCCACTGGATCCGGCGCGGCAGGCGCTGACGTACCGGCGGGCGTAACGGGCGGGTCGCGACGTAACGGGCAGGCCGTGACGTAAGGGCGTGCCGTCATGTGAAGGCAGGCCGCCGGAACCTCCCGGCGTCACTCCCACCCCTGAGCCGGGCATTCCGCCACACTTGCGGCATGTCGGGCACTCACGGTAAGACCTCGAACGCCAAGAGCAAGCGGAGCGCGGCGGTACCGGGCAGCACCCCACTCCGGGCACTGGACGCGCAGCAGCTACGCGTGCTGAGCAGCGTGGGACGCGAGTGGCGACGGGTGTCGGCGGGACCCGACGTATGGCGCCGCGCGCTGCCCGTCGATCCGGATCTGGGGAGCCTCCCCACACCCGCCCAGATCACGCCCGCCCGCTTCGGACGGGTCGTCCCGGTGTCCCCGTTCGGCCCGACAGCGTCGAGGACCACGGCGCCCCCGCCGGCTCCCGGCGGCGCGCCGGGCGAGAGCCCGCCGGCCGACGCGAGCGCCCCCGCCGGTCAGGGCCCGCCCGCCGACGAGAGCCCACCGGCCGGCGAGACCTCACCCGCCGGTGGGGGCCCGCCGGCCCCCGTCGACCGGCCCCGAGCCGTCTACCGGCTGCGACGCCTGCTGCTCGGCCCCGCGTTGGCGAGCACGGCCATCGCCCGCGAGCGCATGCGCAAGCTGGTCGCCCTGCCCGTCCTGTCCGCCGACGCGCTCTCCTCCGTCGCCTACGGGCCGGAGGCCATGCTCGCCGTCCTCGTTCTCGCCGGCACCGCCGGACTCCGGTACTCGATCCCCGTCGCGGCCACCATCGTGTTCCTGATGCTGGCCATCGGTGTCTCGTACCGCCAGACCATCCGCGCCTATCCGCGCGGCGGCGGCTCCTACATCGTCGCCAGCGACAACCTCGGGCGGGTGCCGGGACTCATGGCCGCCGCCGGGCTGATGACCGACTACATCCTGACCGTGGCCGTGTCGATCGCCGCCGGTGTCGCCGCGATCACCTCGGCCCTGCCGTCGCTCGCCTCCTCCTCCGTACTGATCGGCGTCGCCGCCATCGCCGTCCTTCTCGCCTGCAACCTGCGCGGCATCCGGCAGGCGGGCGCCATCTTCGCCGCGCCGACCTACGCCTTCGTGATCGCGATGCTGGTACTCATCGCCGTCGGCCTCTCCGACGCGGCCGACCGGGGCTTCCACCCCGTACCGAACCCGCCGATCAACGCCACCGAAGGGCTCGGCATCCTCCTCGTGATGCGGGCCTTCGCGTCCGGCGCGACGGCGATGACCGGCATCGAGGCGATCTCGAACGCGGTCCCGGCGTTCAAGCCCGTCGAGTGGCGCAACGCCCGCACCACGCTGACCTGGATGATCGGACTCCTCGTCGTCCTGTTCGCGGGCACCATCGCCATCGTCCACTACAGCGGGATCCTGCCGCGCTCGCAGGAGACGGTGCTGTCCCAGCTCGCGCACCTCAGTTACGGCTCGGGCCCGATGTACGTCTTCACACAGGCGTCCACCGCCGCCGTACTGCTCCTCGCGGCCAACACCGCCTTCAACGACTTTCCCCGCGTCCTGTCCCTGCTGGCCCGCGACGACCACGCGCCGCGCCTCTTCGCGCGCATGGGTGACCGTCTCGCCTTCAGCAACGGCATCATCCTGCTGTCGGTCGCTGCGGGGCTGGTGTACGTGGCGTTCGACGGCCGCACCGCGTCCCTCATCCCGCTGTACGCGGTCGGTGTCTTCCTCGCCTTCACCCTCTCGCAGGCCGGAATGGTGGTCCACTGGTGGCGCCTGAGGGACCGTCACTGGCGAAAGAGCCTGCTCTTCAACGCCGTCGGCGCCGTACTCTCCGCGATCGTCCTCATCACGGCGGGCATCACCAAGTTCACCGAAGGCGCCTGGGTCGCGCTCGTGGCGGTCGCGGTGTTCATCTACGTCACGACGCACATCCGGCGCCACTACGACACCGTCGCCGCCGCGCTACGACTCCAACGGCACTCGATCGAACTCCCACGCCGCACCATCGCCCCTCGCGTCGAACTGCCGCCCCAGGGCGTGGAGAGCTCCAGCGACCCGCGCAACCCCCGTGACCCGCAGGCGTTCGCGCGCACCGGTGGGCCGGGGCAGTCCGAGGAGACGGAGGAAGTGCCCGAGGAGATCCGGCACTTCACCCTCGTACTGATCGAAACGCTCGACCGCGCCGGTATGCGCGCGCTCGCGTACGCCGCCTCGCTCCAGCAGCCCGTCCTTGTCGTCCACGTCAGCACCGGAGTCGTCGAGGCCGAGCGCTTCCGCGACCAGTGGCGGCTGTGGGGCGACCATCTGCCCCTCCAGGAACTCGTCTCCCCGTACCGCGCCGTCATCGCCCCCCTGGTCAACTACATCGAGGGGCTGCACCACCAGCGGCCCGACCTCACCCTCACCGTGATCCTCCCGGAGATCGTCATGTGCCAGCGGCGCTACAGCGCCCTGCACAGCCGCACCGCCGCCCGCCTGCGCCGGGCGCTGCGACCTCTGCGCAAGGTCGTCGTCACCACGGTGCCCTTTCACGTCTGACGGGCCGGACGGGGGCGCGCGGCCTAGGCCGTGTGGCCCGGTGGCGCCGCCGCCACCCCTTGGGTCGGCCTGCCGGCTCGGGGGGACTTCCTGTTGATCATGACGGCGCCGACGACCGCGGCGGCGAGGAGGATGATCGCCGCCCAGGTGATGGCCACGGTGAAGCCGTGCACCGTACCGGTGTTCACGATGATGGTCCGCTCCGCCGGGGTCAGCGGGCCCTTGCGTGCCGCCGCGGCGAGATGGCTGGTCAGATACGTGGCCGTGGCGGTGGTCGCGATCGTGTTGAGCAGCGACGTACCGATGGAACCGCCCACCTGCTGTGCGGTGTTGACCGTCGCGGAGGTGACGCCGGAGTCCCGGTCGGCGACCCCCATGGTCGCCGTCGAGATGACGGGCAGGAAGGTCAGCCCGAGCCCGAAGCCCAGCAGCAGGGTGCCGGGCAGGATATGTCCCGCGTAGGTGGAGTGGATGTCGAGGAACGTCAGCGAGAACATGCCGCCGGCGCTCAACAGCAGTCCGGGGACCAGCAGGAATCGCGGGGCGACGAGGGGGAGCAGCCGGGCGGAGATCTGGGTCGAGCCGATGATGATCCCGGCGGACAGCGGGAGGAAGGCGAGGCCGGCGCTGAGCGGCGAGTAGCCGAGGATGTTCTGGAGGAAGTACGTGAGGAACAGGAACGAGCCGAACAGGCCGATCGTCGCCATCGCCATCACGATGACCGAGCCGGCGCGGTTGCGCTCCTTGATGATGTGCAGCGGCAGCAGCGGGTTGGGGGATCTTCCCTGCCACCAGGTGAACGCGACGAGCAGGGCGACGCCGACGCTCAGCACGGTGAGGACCTCCGTGGAGGTCCACCCCTCCGGCTCGGCCCGGCTGAACCCGTACACGATCGCGACGAGCCCCAGACAGCCGAGCAGGACGCCCGGGATGTCGAGGTGCGCGCCCTTCGTTCCCGCCCGGTCCTTGAGCAGCGTCAGCGCGCCGATGACGGCGAGCAGGGCGATGGGGACGTTGACGTAAAGACACCAGCGCCAGCTCAGCCATTCGGTGAGGATGCCGCCCAGGAGCAGGCCGATGGCGGAGCCGCCGCCGGCGATGGCACTGAAGATCCCGAACGCCTGGGCGCGTTCCTTGCCCGCCGGGAAGGTCGTGGTGAGCAGCGACAGGGCGGACGGCGCCAGCAGGGCGGCGAAGGTGCCCTGGAGCGCGCGGGAGAGATAGAGCATCTCCTGGCCGGCGGACGCCCCTCCGAGCGCCGAGGAGCCGGCGAAACCGATGAGGCCGATGATGAAGGTGCGCTTACGGCCCACGAGGTCGGCGACCCGGCCGCCGAGCAGCAGCAGCCCGCCGAAGGCCAGGGTGTACGCGGTGATCACCCATTGGCGGTTCGCGTTGCTGATGTGGAGGTCGTGCTGCGCGGAGGGGAGCGCGATGTTCACGATCGTGGCGTCGAGCACCACCATGAGCTGCGCGGTCGCGATGACGGCCAGGGCCCACCAGCGGTGTGTGTCGGGTTCGGTCGGCGCGGGACCGGCAGCTCCGGTCCGGGAGCTGCTGGGGCTCTCGCTGCCCGTTCCGTCCGGCGGGTCAGGAATCGACGGATCACTCATCGGACTTCCTTCGCAGTGGACCTCGACTCACCATTCCGGTCAGAAAATCACAAAACGGACACCCTTGCCCTGGATAATCGGTTGCCCCGCACCCCCGCCGCCGGTTCTCATGGGCCTGTACTTGCGCTGTGCCGGCGCTGTACTGGCGGAACGCGACAAAGGTGGTGTGCACCGGATGGGTACGACCCGGTTGGAACCGATCTCGTGATCGAGGCGGGTTCAACGCGGCGCTGACTCCGGACGGAGCAGCCGCCGAGCGAGGCGAACTCCCTCGACGCGAGACGGACGTGAGGCAACGGTCGTCCTTCCCCGCGTACCCGAGGAGTCGTACACAGCATGTCCCGTGACAGCACGTCGCGCACCAGAGGATCCGGATCCCGCAACACCTCACGGCGGGCGCGCGCCGAAGCGCGCGCCGAGTCCTTCAGATGTCTGCAGTGCGGGCTCGACGTCCCGATGGACGCGCCCGGTACCGATCACCGCAACCACTGCCCGAACTGCCTGTGGAGCCGTCATCTCGACGACACCCCCGGTGACCGGCAGGCGGACTGTGGTGCCCGGATGGAGCCGCTCGCCATCTCCGTGCGGGGTGACGGCGAGTGGGTTCTCGTCCACCGCTGCACGCACTGCGGAGTGATCCACGCCAACCGAACGGCGGGCGACGACAACGTCCTTCCGCTGACCCGCCTGGCCGTGCGCCCCCTGGCCCAACCGCCGTTCCCCTTCGAACGGTTGGGCAGCCTCTAGTCCCTGCCCGCCCGTCGCCCGCCCGTCGCGCGCCACGTTCAGCCACGTGGTGCGCGAC
>NZ_JBHUZM010000239.1:0-6324 GCF_042667665.1 Streptomyces sp. NPDC057307
GGGCCGTACGCAGTCGCGTACGGCCCCTCCGGCGTTCAAGGTCGGACAGGGTCTAGGCGCCGTCCGGGCGGCCGATGCCGAGTGCCTGCGTGGTCGTCGGGTTGACCAGCAGGACCAGCGCCGTCACGGCGATCACGGCGAGCGCGATCCCGGCCGGGATCAGCGCGCCGCTGGAGGTCAGCAGCGTCCAGGCGACCGGCAGCGCCATGATCTGGGTGGCGACCGCGGGGCCCCGGCTCCAGCCGCGCCGCAGCAGGAGTCCGCGGGCGGCGAGCAGCGGGATGGCACCGAGGGCGACGAGGGTGACACCGCCCATCACGGACTGCTGCGAGTCGTCGGGACGCCCGAGCAGCCCCATCACGAGCAGGTATCCGCCGCCGACGACGAGTGCGAGGGCTTCGAGCCCGGCGCAGGCGGCCGCGGCGGTCAGCCGGCCGGGGCGGGGGCTCGGGTCGGGGGTGTTCTGGTCGACTCTGCTCACCCCAGCAGGGTAGCCGCCGGCTCCCGACGACCGGCGGGCCCCCGGACGGCGCGCGGTCCGCCCGGGGACGGGTCAGGTGTCCATGGCCGGTAATCTCCTCCGTATGCGCGCACTCCTTGTGGTCAATCCGGCAGCAACCACCACCAGTGCCCGCACCCGCGACGTACTCATCCACGCGCTCGCCAGCGAGATGAAGCTGGAGGCGGTGACGACCGAGTACCGGGGGCACGCCCGCGATCTGGGGCGGCGTGCGGCAAACTCCGACGACATAGAGCTGGTTGTCGCCCTCGGTGGCGACGGCACGGTCAACGAGGTCGTCAACGGCCTTCTGCACGGCGGTCCGGACCCCGACAGGCTGCCGCGACTGGCCGTCGTGCCGGGCGGTTCGACGAATGTGTTCGCGCGTGCGCTGGGGCTGCCGAATGACGCCGTGGAGGCGACCGGCGCCATTCTGGACGCGCTGAGTAACCAGAGCGAACGCACTGTCGGTCTGGGACTGGCGGCCGGGACTCCGGGAACCGACGATGAATCAGTTCCGGCGCGCTGGTTCACTTTCTGCGCGGGATTGGGATTCGACGCCGGAGTGGTCGGCCGGGTCGAACAACAGCGGGAGCGCGGTAAGCGTTCGACGCACGCGCTCTATGTCCGTCAGGTGGTGCGGCAGTTCCTCGACGAACCCCATCGCCGGCGCGGCATGATCACCCTCGACCGGCCCGGTGAGAAGCCGGTGACGGACCTGGTGCTGTCGATAGTCTGCAACACCGCCCCGTACTCCTACCTGGGCAATCGTCCGCTGTACGCGTCTCCGGGAGCGTCGTTCGACACCGCTCTGGATGTGCTGGGACTGAGCAAGTTGTCGACTCCGGCGGTGGCGCGTTATGCGACGCAGCTACTCAATTCGACCCCCGATCGGGGCCCGCACGGCAGGCATGCGGTTTCCCTTCATGACCTGACCGACTTCACCTTGCAATCGAAGGTCCCACTGCCCTTCCAGATGGATGGCGACCACCTGGGACTGCGAACGAGCGTGACGTTCACAGGCGTACGCCGTGCACTGCGTGTGATTGTGTGAGTGGAAGTGGGGAAAGTCCTTTCACTCGAACGTTTAGGCTGGCATCCACCCCATGGAAGTACGGCTGTGACCGAGTCGACACCGAGGAATCAAAAAAAACTTTCCTGAAGGGGTTGTATCCGCCGCCGAGGTTTGCGAATCTCTACATGGCGCTCGGGACGGCCCGCAACACCGGCCTCCACTGAGCACCAGAACCCCTCCTCGAACCAGGACCACCCCAGCTTGTCTGGGCGTCGGCCCTTCCCTTGTCGGGGGATTCGTGAAAGCGTTCACATTCACAAGCAATCAGCACGTAACACCAAGAGAGGTAGCAGCCATGGACTGGCGTCACAACGCCGTTTGCCGCGAGGAAGACCCCGAGCTCTTCTTCCCCATCGGCAACACCGGTCCTGCGCTGCTGCAGATCGAGGAAGCCAAGGCCGTCTGCCGTCGCTGCCCCGTCATGGAGCAGTGCCTGCAGTGGGCGCTCGAGTCCGGTCAGGACTCGGGTGTCTGGGGTGGCCTCAGCGAGGACGAGCGCCGCGCGATGAAGCGCCGTGCCGCTCGCAACCGGGCGCGTAACGCGACCGCCTGAGACACCGCACCCAGCTTGAGCACGGCGGCGCGTACAGCGTGTACGCATAACCCCGCCCCCGAACCGCAGCGCGCAGTACCCCCCGATGCGCAACGTCACAGAGCTTGAGGCCGAGCCCCGGACCGTCACCACGGTCCGGGGCTCGTCGCTGTGAAAGACCTGCCGCGAAAGACCTTCGGGAGTCGGTCACTTGTGGGGGTCGGTCATTTGTGCGGCTCCACCGGGATGTCGAGGATCACCCGCGTGCCCCGCTCCTGGCCGGGAAGCATGTCGAACCCGCCGCCCAACTCCCCTTCCACCAGCGTCCGTACGATCTGCAGACCCAGGTTGCCGGCCCGTCGCGGGTCGAAGCCCTCGGGCAGTCCGCGGCCGTCGTCCTGGACGGTGATGAGCAGCCGGGCGTCCGAACGGCCCACGTCGCCGGGGCGTTTGGGACCGTTCCCGCCGCTGCGGACGGCGTGCACCTCGACCGTGCCGCGCTCCCCCGTGTCGAAGGCGTGCTCCAGCGCGTTCTGCAGGATCTCGGTGAGGACCATCGAGAGCGGAGTGGCCACTTCCGCGTCCAGAATCCCGAACCGGCCCGTTCGCCGTACCGTTTTGCCCGGTGAGATCTCCGACACCATCGCGAGCACCCGGTCGGCGATCTCGTCGAACTCCACCCGTTCGTCCAGATTCTGAGAAAGCGTCTCATGGACGATGGCGATGGAACCGACCCTCCGCACCGCCTCGTTGAGGGCCTCGCGGCCCTGTTCCGAGTCCATCCGGCGCGCTTGGAGCCTGAGGAGCGCGGCGACCGTCTGGAGGTTGTTCTTCACCCGGTGGTGGATCTCCCGGATCGTGGCGTCCTTCGTTATCAACTCGCGCTCACGTCGCCGCAGTTCGGTGACGTCACGGAGCAGGATCAGCGAACCGACCCGGGTGCCCTTCGGCTTGAGCGGGATGGCGCGCAGCTGGATGACACCGCCGGCGCTCTCCACCTCGGTCTCGCGCGGGGCGTATCCGCTGGCCAGTTTGACCAGGGCCTCGTCCACCGGACCGCGCACCGGGGCGAGTTCGTCGGTCGTCTGGCCGAGGTGATGTCCCACCAGGTCGGACGCGAGTCCCAGCCGGTGATACGCGGAGAGGGCGTTGGGGCTCGCGTACTGGACGATGCCGTCGACGTCGAGCCTGATCAGACC
This sequence comes from Streptomyces sp. NPDC057307, assembly GCF_042667665.1. Lineage (NCBI taxonomy): Bacteria > Bacillati > Actinomycetota > Actinomycetes > Kitasatosporales > Streptomycetaceae > Streptomyces > Streptomyces sp. NPDC057307. Next base: position 3,306 of record NZ_JBHUZM010000239.1, read on the forward strand.
GTCGCCGACGCGTGGTGAGGCGTCCATGTCGACCTGCTGGCCGGGGAAGGGAAACGATCCGGCGGCGATCATCTGGGCGAGGTCGGAGGCGGACTGGAGGTAGGTCAGCTCCAGCCGGCTGGGGGTGCGGACGGTGAGGAGGTTGGTGTTGCGGGCGATGACGCCGAGGACGCGGCCCTCGCGGCGTACGGGGATCGACTCGACCCGCACCGGGACCTCCTCACGCCACTCCGGGTCGCCCTCGCGCACGATCCGGCCCTCGTCCAGCGCGGCGTCCAGGAGCGGCCTGCGGCCCCGGGGGACGAGATGGCCGACCATGTCGTCCTGGTAGGACGTGGGGCCGGTGTTGGGCCGCATCTGGGCCACGGAGACGTAGCGGGCGCCGTCGCGGGTGGGCACCCACAGGACGAGGTCCGCGAAGGACAGGTCGGAGAGCAGCTGCCACTCCGAGACCAGCAGATGGAGCCATTCGAGGTCGGACTCGGTCAGGGCGGTGTGCTGGCGTACGAGGTCGTTCATGGAGGGCACACAGGCGAGCGTACCCGTGGGGTGAACCGCGGCGGTCGGCGCGACGTGGTGCTGGGAGGGGCCGGAAAATGCCCTTCCCGATCGATGGACAGATATGAATGGTCTAGTCCACAATGCTTAGGTAAAGCTTCCGCTCTCCCCGCACAGGAGGGCGGAACGGGGTAACCGGCGCTCTCTGCCCTGACTGCGTCGATACCTCTCTCACGGCCTTCGTGGCCGTAGCAACTCCGGGCTGCGGTGCCGGACGGGCTGAGGGTCCCGTCCTGGCGCCGCGGCCCGTGGGTGTTTCCGGGGGTCCGCACGGGGGTCGGTGGCTCGGCTCGACAGGTCGGCGGGCGGCTCGGCACCTCGACAAGCCGGCGTCGGCTCAGTGGGTCTCGGTGACCTTGGCCAGCGCGCGCGGGGCGTCCGGGTCCTGGCCCCGGGCCATGGTGATCTCGTACGCCAGCTGCTGGAGCGGCAGGATCTCCAGGACCGGCTGGACCTCCTCGGCGACGCCCTCCGTAGGAAGCGCGAACCCCACCGACGCGGCGGCGACCTCGGACGCCGGCCCGACGACGCACAGGTCCGCGCCCCGGCCGCGCAGCCGTTCCAGGACCGGCTGGAGCGCCTCGCCGCCCCTGCCGTCGGTGACCACGGCGATGACGGGCGAGATGTTGTCGACCATCGCGAGCGGGCCGTGCAGCAGGTCCGCGCCGGAGTAGGCGAGTGCGGGGATGTAGCTCGTCTCCATGAGCTTGAGCGCCGCCTCCTTGGCCGTCGGGTAGCCGTAGCCGCGTGAGGTGATGACCATCCGCTCGGCGAAGCGGTAGCGGGAGGCCAGGGTGACCACCTCGTCCCTACGGGACAGGATCAGGTCCGCCAGGTCCGGCAGGACGTGCGCCGCGGCGCCGTCACCGCCGCCCAGGCCCTCGACGAGGAGGTAGAGCGACAGCAGGGAGGCCGTGTACGTCTTCGTCGCCGGAAGGGCCTTCTCCGGGCCCGCGAGGATGTCGATGTGGAACTCCGACACGGCGGCCAGGGACGAGTCGGGGTTGTTGGTGACGGCGAGCGTGATCGCGCCCGCCTCGCGCGCGGCCCGGGTGGACGCCACCAGGTCGGGCGAGCCTCCCGACTGGCTGACCGTGATCACCAGCACGTCGCGGAGGTCGGGCCGGGCGCCGAACGCTGTCGTGGTGGACATGGAGGACAGCCCGCAGGGCATGCCCCGGCGGATCTCCAGCAGGTACTTGGCGTACAGCGCGGCATGGTCGGAGGTGCCGCGCGCGGTGAGCAGGACGAAGCGCGGGGCTCGGGCGGCGATGGCGGCGGCCACCGTACGGACACGCGGCGCGCCCTCCTTGAGGATGCGGCGCAGCATCGCGGGCTGCTCGGCCATCTCGGCGGCCATCAGCCGGCCCGGCGGATCGGTCCGCGCGAGCCGTGCGGCCTCTTCGGAAGGGTTCGTCACGGACATGGCGGGTGCCTCCACATGGCTGAAGGTGACCGGGGGACGGCGCCCACGGGGCCCGGACAAGTCGACCACGGGAACGCGTTCCCCCGCCAGCGGAAGGGGGCGGTAGGGGGCCGCACCGCGCCCGCCCGCTCTGCTAGATTGGTCTATACCACGAGACTCAGAGGACTCTTACCAGATCGGCAGGCCCAGCGTGGAAGTTGTCATCGTCCAGGACGCCAAGGCGGGCGGCGAACTCATAGCGGAGACCATCGCGGACCTGCTGCGCCGTAAGCACGACGCGCTGCTCGGGGTGGCCACGGGATCCACCCCGCTGCCCATCTACCAGGCGCTGACCGCCAAGGTCCGGGCCGGCGCGGTGGACGCATCGGGCGCCCGGATCGCACAGCTGGACGAGTACGTCGGGCTGCCGGCCGGGCACCCGGAGTCGTACCGCTCGGTGGTCCTGCGCGAGGTCGTCGAGCCGCTCGGGCTCGCCGAGGACGCGTTCATGGGGCCGGACGGCGCCGCCGAGGACGTACAGGCGGCGTGCGAGGCGTACGACCTGGCGCTCGCCCAGGCCGGCGGGGTGGACCTCCAGCTGCTCGGCATCGGTACCGACGGGCACATCGGCTTCAACGAGCCGTGCTCGTCGCTGGCCTCGCGCACTCGCATCAAGACGCTGACGCGGCAGACCCGGGAGGACAACGCCCGGTTCTTCGACAGCCCGGACGAGGTCCCGCACCACGTCATCACCCAGGGCATCGGCACCATCCTGGAGGCCCGGCACCTGGTGCTGCTGGCCACGGGCGAGGGCAAGGCCGAGGCCGTGGCGCAGACCGTGGAGGGGCCGGTGGCCGCCGTCGTACCCGCGTCGGCGCTGCAACTGCACGCGCACGCCACGGTGGTGGTCGACGAGGCCGCCGCGTCCAAGCTGAAGCTCGCGGACTACTTCCGCGCCACGTACGCCGCGAAGCCGGACTGGCAGGGCATCTAGAAACCCCTGTCCCCAGGTCCACGAAGAACCTCGAAGAACGCCGGACGGACAGAACACCGGGC
>NZ_JBHUZM010000240.1:0-6286 GCF_042667665.1 Streptomyces sp. NPDC057307
GTACCATAAGGGCAAGGGCATTAGCTGGCTTCCGTAACGCCGGGCTCGCGGGGTGGTCTGCCGCAAACGGCGGAGGGGCGTCGCCGTTTTCTGGTCCGGCGACGCCCCTCGATCGTGTCATCCCAGCCGCACGCGGCTCACGCCCCGCGCAGCACCGCCCCGGTGCGCTCGGCGGCCAGCGCCACCGCGGCGTCGCGCGCGGCGGACGCCTCGTCCACGGTCAGCGTCCGGTCGGCGGCACGGAACCGCAGGGCGTACGCCAGCGACTTCCGCCCCTCGCCCAGCTGCTCACCGGTGAAGACGTCGAACAGCCGCACCGATTCGAGCAGTTCACCCGCGCCCTCGCCGAGCGCCCGCTCCACGTCGGCGGCCGGTACGTCCTCGGCCACCACCAGCGCCACGTCCTGCGTGGCGACGGGGAAGGTCGAGATGCGCGGCGCCCGCAGCGGACCCGTGCCCGCCCGCTCCACGAGATCCAGTTCCAGCTCCATGGCGCAGGTGCGCTCCGGCAGGCCGTACGCCTTGATGACGCGCGGGTGCACCTCACCGGCGTGGCCGACGAGCGTGCGCTCGCCGTCCACCGTGGCGTACAGCGCCGCGCAGCGGCCCGGATGCCACGGCGCGTGCTGATCGGCCTCGACCGTCAGCTCGACGCCCGCCTCGGCGGCGACCGTACGGGCCGCCTCGACCGCGTCCGCCCAGTCGGCGGGGCGGCCCGCGCCCCACCAGCCGGCCTGCTCACGCGCGCCGGCGAGGACGACGGCCACGCGGCGCGGCTGCCGGGGCAGCGCGGCGTCGAGCGTCGCCAGTTCCTCGTCCGTGGGCCGCCGGTCGACGGGCAGCCGGGGCGGCACCTTCTCCTCGCCCGTGGGCCGGAAGACCAGCCCCGTCTCGTACAGCGCCAGATCGTGCGAGCCACGGCCGTCGTTGCGGCGCAGCGCGCCGAAGAGACCCGGCAGCAGTGTCGTGCGCATCTCGGGCTCGGTGTCCGCGAGCGGGTTGACGAGCGTGACCGTACGGCGGCGGTCGTCGTCGGCGGGCAGCTGGAGCTGGTCGAGCTGCGCCGTACCGACGAACGGGTAGTTGAGCACCTCGACATAGCCCGCGCCCGCCAGCGCGCGGCCGACCCGGCGGCGCAGCCGCTGCCGCTCCGTGAGCCCGCGCCCGGCCGGCGGCCGGGGCAGGGTGGAGGGCAGATTCTCGTACCCCTCCAGCCGGATGACCTCTTCGGCGAGGTCGTTGATCTCGCGCAGGTCGGAGCGCCAACTCGGGACGGTGACGATCAGCTCGTCCTGTCCCTGGACGTCGCAGCCGACCTGCTGGAGCCTGCGGACCACGGTCTCCCTGCCGTACACGAGACCGGCCACCCGGTCGGGGTGGTCGGCGGCCATCGTGATGGTGTGCGGTCCGGACGGGGCGACGACCTCGGTGACTCCGGCCTCCGCCGAGCCGCCCGCGAGCAGCACCAGCAGATCGACGGTCCGCTGCGCCGCGGCGGACGCGGCGTGCGGGTCGACACCGCGCTCGAAGCGCCTGGACGCCTCGGACGGCAGCTTGTGCCGGCGGGCGGTGCGGGCGATCGAGATCGGGTCGAAGTGCGCCGCCTCGATGACGACCTCGGTGGTGCCGCGTGCCGCGCGTTCGGCGGCGGACGAGGACAGCGGGCTGGCCGCGATCTCGCCGTCGGCGATCTCGGTGTCGGCGCCGCCCATCACCCCGGCGAGGCCGATCGGCCCGCGGTCGTCGGTGATGACGAGGTCGGCCGCGTCCAAGACGCGCTTGACGCCGTCGAGCGTGGTCAGCTCCTCGCCCTGCTCGGCGCGCCGGACGCCGATCGCGCCGTCCACGCGGTTGCGGTCGTACGCGTGGAGCGGCTGGCCGATCTCCAGCATCACGTAGTTGGTGATGTCGACGGCCAGCGAGATCGGCCGCATCCCGGCCTTCTGCAGCCTGCGCTTGAGCCAGATCGGCGAGCGCGCCTCGGGGTCGAGCCCGGTGACCGTACGCGCGGTGAAGTGGTCGCAGCCCACGGGGTCGGCGATCTCCACGCGGTGGCCGTACGAGTTCGGCGCGGGTACGTCGAGCAGCGCCGGGTCGCGCAGCGAGAGCCCGTACGCGGTGGCGGTCTCACGGGCGACGCCGCGCATCGACAGGGCGTAGCCCCGGTCGGGCGTGACGGCGATGTCGAGGACCTCGTCGACGAGCTGGAGCAGCTCGATCGCGTCGGTACCGACCTCGTACTCCGGCGGCAGGACGATGATGCCGCCGCTGCCGTCGTCGCCCATGCCCAGCTCGCCGCTGGAGCAGATCATGCCGTGCGAGGTCCGCCCGTACGTCTTGCGGGCGGAGATCTCGAAACCGCCGGCCAGCACGGCGCCGGGCAGGACCACGACCACCTTGTCGCCGACGGCGAAGTTCCGCGCGCCGCAGATGACTTCCTGCGGCTCACCGGTGCCGTTGGCGTCGCCGACGTCGAGCGTGCAGAACCGGATGGGCTTCTTGAACTCGGTCAGCTCCTCGACGTCAAGGACCTTGCCGACGACGAGGGGGCCCTTGAGCCCGGCGCCGAGCTGTTCGACGGTCTCGACCTCAAGACCGGCGGGGACGAGCTTGGCCTGCACGTCGCGGCCGGTCTCGGTGGCCGGCAGGTCGACGTACTCACGCAGCCAGGAAAGCGGGACGCGCATCAGATCTCCATCCCGAACGGCCGGGTGAACCGGACGTCACCCTCGACCATGTCTCGCATGTCCTCGACGTTGTGGCGGAACATCAGCATCCGCTCGATGCCGAACCCGAAGGCGAATCCGCTGTACTTCTCCGGGTCCACACCGCAGGCGACGAGCACCTTCGGGTTGACCATGCCGCAGCCGCCCAGCTCGATCCAGCCCTCGCTGCCGCAGGTGCGGCAGGGCCGGTCCGGGTTGCCGACGGACTCGCCGCGGCACACGTAACAGACCATGTCCATCTCGGCGGACGGCTCGGTGAAGGGGAAGAAGTTCGGCCGCAGCCGGGTCTTCATGCCCGCGCCGCCGAACAGCTCCTGGACCATGTGGTCGAGGGTGCCCTTGAGGTCGGCCATGGTGAGGCCCTCGTCCACGGCGAGCAGTTCGACCTGGTGGAAGACCGGGGTGTGGGTGGCGTCCAGCTCGTCCGTGCGGTAGACGCGTCCCGGACAGATGACATAGACGGGCGGCTCCCGGTCGAGCAGGGCGCGCGCCTGGACCGGTGAGGTGTGCGTGCGCAGCACCACACCGGACTCGTCGCCCGACGTGCCGTCCGGGCCCTGGACGAAGAAGGTGTCCTGCATCTGGCGGGCCGGGTGGTCGGGCACGAAGTTCAGGGCGTCGAAGTTGAACCACTCCGCCTCGACCTCGGGCCCGTCCGCGACCGCGTACCCCATGGCCGTGAAGATGTCCTCGATGCGCTCCGAGAGCGTGGTGAGCGGGTGCCGGGCGCCGGCGGGGATGCGGTCGTAGGGCAGCGTGACGTCCACCGCCTCCTCGACCAGCACGCGCGTGTCACGCTCGGCCTCCAGCTCCACCTGCCGGGCGGCGAGCGCCTTGTTCACGGCGCCGCGGGCCTGGCCGACGCGCTTGCCCGCCTCGGCCTTGGCCTGCGGCGGCAGCGCGCCGATCTCACGGTTGGCGAGCGAGAGCGGTGAGGTGCCACCGGCGTGCGCCGTCTTCGCGTGAGCGAGCGCGTCGAGGTCACCTGCGGCGGCGAAGGCGGCGAGCGCCTCGTCCCGCATGCGCTCGATCTCTGCCGGTTTCAGCGCCTCGACCTCGACTGGGTCGTACGACTTGTTGGGTGCGGACATCTCTTCCCGTACTTCCGGTTGACCGGGCAGGACCCGGGCGAAAACGACCCCGCTCGATGGCCGAGGACGCAAAGGTGCCAAGGGTCGAGTCTAAAGGCCGTGCGGAGTGAACCAGCCCGTGGGCGGTCTCAGGCCCGCCCGTCAGCCACCACCGCCCTACCTGACACTTCGTGGCGAAGTTTATTTCAGATAGGCCGGGGCGCCGACGGGCAGGATAAATCGGAACTGGGCCCCGCCACCTGGTCCGCGGCCGACGGTGATCGTCCCGCCGTGCGCCTCGACGATGCCCTTGACGATGTACAGACCCAGGCCCGTGCCACCGCGCTTGCTCCCCCGCCAGAAGCGGGTGAAGACACGGCCCATCGACTCCTCGGGGATGCCGGGCCCTTCGTCGCTCACGGTGACCGCCGTTCCTTTCGCACCGCCGTCCGCGTGCGTGTGCTCCGCGTGCCCGTGGTCGACATGCTTGACGTGGGCGGGTGCCACCTCGATGGTGACGGTTCCCTCGCCGTGGCGCACCGCGTTTTCCAGGAGGTTGCCGAGTATCTGGTCGATCTTGTCGGGGTCGGCCCACAGGGCGGGCAGCGGCTGCTGGATCCGTACGAGGAAACGGTCCGGGGACTGGCCGGACGCGGTGATGGACTGGATGTGGCGGCCGACGGCCGTGCCGATGTCGACCGGCTGGCGGCGCACTTCAAGGCGGCCGGAGTCGATCCGGGAGATGTCGAGCAGCTCGGCGATCAGCCGGGTCACGCGGTTGGCGTCGGCGTCGACGGTCTCCAGCATGAGTTTCTTCTGGTCGTCGGTGAACCGTTCCCACTTGGCGAGCAGCGTCGCGGTGAAACCCTTCACGGAGGTGAGCGGGGAGCGCAGTTCGTGCGCGACGGTCGCGATCAGCTCGGCGTGGCTGCGTTCGGTACGGCGGCGGGCCTCGGTGCCGCGGATGCTGATGACGAGCCTGCGTACGGGCCCCTGGGGGTACGCGCGTACGTAGCGGGCGGAGACGAGGACCTCACGGCCGCCGGGCAGCAGCAGATTGCGCTCGGGCTGGCCGAAGCGGGTGAGGAGACCGCCGTACGGATCGGTGAGCGCCCACCAGCGGCGGCCTTCGAGGTCTTCGAGGGGCAGCGCGCGCTCCAGCGGGCTGCCGACGGCCTCGGCGGCGACGACGGCGGTGATCCGGGCGGCGGCGGCGTTGAAGCAGATCACGCGGCCCGTCTCGTCGGCGACGACGAGACCGTCGGGGAGGTCGTCGGGATCGATCCCGACGTCGTGTGCGAAGTCCTGTGCGAGGTTCTGCCCGACGCCCTGTCCGATGCCCTGTCCGAGGTCCGGCGGTGTCTCTCCCCCCAGGTCCCGGCCGAGGTCCGGTGCGCCGGCGTCGCCCGGATCAGGCCTGACGGGTCCCCGTGTGATGGCCGACCCGCTCGCCCCGACCGTCATGCCCGCATCCCACCTCTTCCGAAGAGCACAGTGGGCCCCCGACTTGCCCGTCACCCTACTAGCTCTCATCGCTCAAGGTGACTGCGCGGACCCCCTCAGCTCGCGGTGCGGACACGCTGCGCCCGAGCCGAGGCGTAGAGACATACGGCCGCGGCGGTCGCCAGGTTCAGACTCTCGGCCCTGCCGTGGATCGGTACGCGTACGACGGCGTCCGCCAGCGCCCGGGTCTCGGCGGGCAGCCCCCACGCCTCGTTGCCGAAGATCCAGGCGGTCGGGCCGCCCATGGTGCCCGCGTCCAGCTCGTCGTCGAGGTCGTCGTCGCCCGCTCCGTCGGCGGCCAGGATCCGGACGCCCGCGCCCCGCAGGCCCGCCACGGCCTCTTCGACGGGCACGCCGACGGCGACCGGCAGATGGAAGAGCGAACCGACCGACGCCCGGACCGACTTGGGGTTGTAGAGGTCGACGGACGCGTCGGTGAGGACGACGGCGTCGGCGCCCGCCGCGTCGGCGCAGCGCAGCACGGTGCCCGCGTTGCCGGGGTCGCGTACGTGCGCGAGGACGGCGACGAGGCGGGGGCGCGCCCGTAGGACGGACTCGAACGGTGAGTCCAGGAAGCGGCAGACACCGAGCAGGCCCTGCGGGGTGACGGTCTGGGAGACGTCGGCGACGACGGCGGCGTCCGCGTAGTGCACCTGGGCCCCGGCGGCGCGGGCGGCGTCGACGATGTCGGCGTACCGCTCGGCGGCCTCGACGGTGGTGAACAGCTCGATCAGTGTGGGGAGGCCGTCGTCGCCCCGGTGCGCGACCGCCTCGCGTACGGCCTGCGGGCCCTCGGCAATGAACCGGCGTTCCTTGCCGCGGAAGGCCCGTCTGACGAGCCGCCGGGCGGCGGTGACACGCGGGGAACGCGGAGAGATCAGCTCGGGGGTGCCCATGGGCGGCGGCTCGCTTCTCGTGCGGACGTACGCGCGTACGCGCGCGTGGCGGGAGGTGGCGTACGTGCTCCGTGTACGGGGTGGAACGCGC
>NZ_JBHUZM010000241.1:0-6256 GCF_042667665.1 Streptomyces sp. NPDC057307
GGCTCCTGGTTCTGCTGGTCAGGCTGGTCCTACTGGTCCTGCCGGTCAGGCACCCATCATGTGGACGCCGCCGTCGACGTGCACGATCTCGCCCGTCGTCTTCGGGAAGAAGTCCGACAGCAGCCCGACGACGCCGCGGCCCGTCGGGTCCGGGTCGGACAGGTCCCAGCCGATCGGCGCGCGGTGGTTCCACACGTCGGCCAGTTCCTCGAAGCCCGGAATGGACTTGGCGGCCATCGACCTGAGAGGGCCGGCCGAGACGAGGTTGCAGCGGATGTTCTTGGCACCCAGGTCACGCGCGAGGTAGCGGTTGGTGGATTCGAGCGCCGCCTTGGCGATGCCCATCCAGTCGTACTTGGGCCAGGCGAACTGCGCGTCGAAGGTGAGCCCGACGACCGAGCCGCCGCGCTCCATCAGCGGCAGGCAGGCCATGGTCAGCGACTTGAGCGAGTACGCCGAGACGTGCACGGCCGTGCCGACGTCCTCCCACTCCGCCTCCAGGAAGTTGAAGACTCCCTGCGGGCCGAAGGCGATCGAGTGCACGACACCGTCGAGGCTCGCGCCCTCGCCCTGGATCTCCCGGATCCGGTCGGCGAGGGAGTCCAGGTGCTCCTGGTTGGTGACGTCCACCTCGATGACGGGGGCAGGCTTGGGCAGCCGCTTCGCGATGCGCTCCACGAGCGAGAGACGCCCGAAGCCGGTGAGGATGACCTCCGCACCCTCTTCCTGCGCGACCTTGGCCGCGTGGAAGGCGATGGAGGAGTCGGTGAGGACCCCGGTGACGAGAATGCGCTTGCCGGCGAGGATTCCACTCATGTGATCAGTGACCCATGCCCAATCCGCCGTCAACGGGAATGACGGCTCCAGTGATGTACGAGGCTTCGTCCGAGGCGAGGAAGCGGACCGCTGCCGCGATCTCCTCGGGCTGCGCGTAACGGCCGAGGGGGACTTGGGCGACGATGTTCTTTCGCTGCTCGTCGGTGAGCACCTTGGTCATGTCGGTGTCGACGAAACCGGGCGCGACGACGTTGAACGTGATGTTGCGTGAGCCGAGTTCACGTGCGAGCGAGCGGGCGAAGCCGACCAGCCCGGCCTTGGAGGCCGCGTAGTTGGCCTGCCCGGCCGAGCCGAGCAGCCCGACGACCGAGGAGATCAGCACGACCCGGCCCTTCTTGGCGCGCAGCATGCCGCGGTTGGCGCGCTTGACGACCCGGAAGGTGCCCGTGAGGTTGGTGTCGAGGACGGACGTGAAGTCCTCCTCGGACATCCGCATCAGCAACTGGTCCTTTGTCACTCCGGCGTTGGCGACCAACACCTCCACGGGACCGTGCGTCTCCTCGATCTCCTTGTAGGCCTGCTCCACCTGTTCGGCGTCGGTGATGTCGCACCGGACGGCCAGGCAGCCGGACTCCGTCAGGGCCTTGGGCGGTTCGCCCGAGCGGTAAGTGATGGCGACCTTGTCGCCGTTGCCGACGAAGGCCAGGGCGATGGCAAGGCCGATGCCCCGATTTCCTCCGGTGACGAGAACCGAGCGGCTCAACGAAGCACCTTTCGTAGCTGTCTGGGCTGTCTGCTCTGATACCTGGGAAACCTATCGTTCGCGGCGGCGGTCCGTGGACTCGGGCATTGACAGGGCCTCGGTACGGTCGCTGTGGGGTCCCTACATAAACGCGGCGAAACTCCGCCCCGTACCGCATGATTCACTGCGGACACCTTTACCGAGGCGTGTGAAAGGGAGGCCGACGTGCCCCATGAGGTCGATCAGTCGTTTCTGGCACTGCCGCTGAGGGCGCTCGCCGACGCGGCGCTCGCCAGGGCGCGGGCGCTCGGCGCCGATCATGCCGATTTCCGGTTCGAGCGGGTACGGAGCGCCGCCTGGCGGCTGCGGGACGCCAAGCCCGCCGGGTCGTCGGACTCCACCGATGTCGGGTACGCGGTCCGTGTGGTGCACGGCGGCGCGTGGGGGTTCGCGTCCGGGGTCGACCTGACGATGGACGCGGCGGCCAGGGTCGCGGGACAGGCCGTGGCGATGGCCAAGTTGTCGGCGAAGGTGATCGCGGCGGCGGGTTCGGACGAGCGGGTGGAGCTGGCCGACGAGCCGGTGCACGCGGAGAAGACCTGGGTGTCGGCCTATGACATCGACCCGTTCGAGGTACCCGACGAGGACAAGACGGGACTGCTCGCGGAGTGGAGCGCGCGGCTGTTGCGCGGGGAGGGTGTCGCGCATGTGGACGCCTCGCTGCTGACGGTCCACGAGAACAAGTTCTACGCGGACACGGCGGGCACCGTCACCACGCAGCAGCGCGTCAGGCTGCACCCGCAGCTCTCGGCGGTCGCCGTGGACGGCGAGAGCGGCGAGTTCGACTCGATGCGCACGATCGCTCCCCCGGCCGGCCGGGGCTGGGAGTATCTGACGGGTACCGGCTGGGACTGGGACTCGGAGCTGGAGCGGATCCCGGCGCTGCTCGCCGAGAAGATGCGCGCGCCGAGTGTCGAGGCGGGGACGTACGACCTGGTGGTCGACCCGTCGAACCTCTGGCTGACGATCCACGAGTCGATCGGGCACGCGACGGAGCTGGACCGGGCGCTCGGGTACGAGGCGGCGTACGCCGGGACGTCCTTCGCCACCTTCGACCAGTTGGGGAAGCTGGCGTACGGCTCGTCGATCATGAATGTGACGGGTGACCGGACGGCGGAGCACGGTCTTGCGACGATCGGGTACGACGACGAGGGCGTCGAGGCCCAGTCGTGGGACCTCGTCAAGGACGGCACGCTCGTCGGCTACCAGTTGGATCGGCGGATCGCGAAGCTCACGGGCTTCGACCGCTCCAACGGCTGCGCGTACGGCGACTCACCCGGCCATGTGCCGGTGCAGCGCATGGCGAACGTGTCGCTGAAGCCGGATCCGGGCGGGCTCGGTACGGAGGATCTGATCGGCGGGGTGGAGCGCGGGATCTATGTGGTCGGTGACCGTTCGTGGTCGATCGACATGCAGCGCTACAACTTCCAGTTCACCGGGCAGCGGTTCTTCCGGATCGAGAACGGCAAGCTGGCCGGTCAGCTGCGGGACGTCGCCTACCAGGCGACGACGACGGACTTCTGGGGCTCGATGGAGGCGGTCGGCGGACCGCAGACGTATGTGCTCGGCGGCGCCTTCAACTGCGGCAAGGCCCAGCCGGGCCAGGTCGCGGCGGTCTCCCACGGCTGCCCGTCGGCCCTGTTCCGCGGTGTGAACATCCTCAACACCACTCAGGAGGCGGGACGATGACGGGGGCCACCGGATCCGGCCGGGGGTCCGGGGGTTGTCCCCCGGGTCAGCACAGTCTCAACACCACGCAGGAGGCCGGGCGATGACGACGGCCACGGGAACCGGCCGGGGATCCGGCCCGCGGCGCAGCCGCAATCGGATGCAGTGTCCCCCGGGTCAGCACAGTCTCAACACGACGCAGGAGGCGGGACGATGAGCCCGAGCAGCAAGCCGCACGAGATCGTCGAGCGGGCGCTCGAACTGTCGACCGCCGACGGCTGTGTGGTCATCGCGGACGAGCAGTCGACCGCCAACCTCCGTTGGGCGGGCAACGCGCTCACCACGAACGGCGTCACCCGGGGCCGTACGCTCACCGTCATCGCGACCGTCGACGGCAAGGAGGGCACCGCCTCCGGTGTGGTGTCGCGATCCGCCGTGACCGCGCATGAGTTGGAGCCGCTGGTGCGTGCCGCCGAGGCCGCCGCCCGTGGCGCGGGTCCCGCCGAGGACGCCCGGCCGCTCGTCAAGGCCGGGGAGGTGTCCGCGGGCTTCACCGACGCGCCCGCCGAGACGACGTCCGCGGTCTTCGCGGACTTCGCGCCGGCGCTCGGTGAGTCCTTCGCGCGCGCCAGGGCCGGCGGCCGTGAGCTGTACGGCTTCGCGAACCATGAGCTGACGTCGACCTATCTCGGTACGTCCACGGGCGTACGGCTCCGTCATGACCAGCCCAACGGCACGCTGGAGCTGAACGCCAAGTCCCCGGACCGGTCGCGGTCCGCCTGGGCGGGGCGGGCGACGCGTGACTTCACGGATGTCGATCCGGCGGCGCTCGACGCGGAGTTGGCGAAGCGTCTGGCCTGGGCGGAGCGCCGGATCGAGCTGCCCGCCGGCCGGTACGAGACGCTGCTGCCGCCCACCGCGGTGGCCGATCTGCTGATCTACCAGCTGTGGTCGTCCTCCGCGCGGGACGCGGCCGAGGGCCGTACGGTCTTCTCCAAGCCCGGGGGCGGCACCCGCGTCGGCGACACGCTCGCCGAGCTGCCGCTGTCGCTGCGCAGCGACCCGAACGAACCGGGCCTGGAATCCGCCCCGTTCGTGATCGCGCACGCGTCGGGCGACGATTCGTCGGTGTTCGACAACGGCCTGCCGCTCGACGCGACCGACTGGATCCGGGACGGGCGGCTGGACCGGCTGATCACCACCCGGCACAGCGCGGAGCTGACGGGGCTGCCGCTCGCGCCGCCGGTCGACAACCTGATCCTCGACGGCGGCGGTGAGCGCTCGCTGGAGGAGATGGTCGCCGCCACCGAACGCGGGCTGCTGCTGACCTGCCTCTGGTACATCCGCGAGGTCGACCCGGCGACGCTGCTGCTGACGGGGCTGACCCGCGACGGCGTCTACCTCGTCGAGAACGGCGAGGTCGTCGGCGAGGTGAACAACTTCCGCTTCAACGAGTCGCCGGTCGGCCTGCTCCACCGGGCGTCCGAGGCGGGCCGGACGGAGAAGACGCTGCCGCGTGAGTGGGGCGACTACTTCACCCGGGCCGCGATGCCCGCGCTGCGGGTGCCGGATTTCAATATGAGTTCGGTCAGCCAGGGCGTATAACCTCGAAGGCGTTCCGTCGTCCTGGACGGCGGACGGATCCGACTCATCGGGCCTGCTTCGCCGGGCCTGTTTCATCGAAGGAGACGCGAGAAGCGTGACGGATATCGTCGAGGAGCTGCGGTGGCGCGGGCTGATCGCCCTGTCCACCGACGAGGACGCGTTGAGCAAGGCGTTCGCGGACGGCCCCGTCACGTTCTATTGCGGCTTCGACCCCACCGCGCCCAGCCTGCACCTGGGGAATCTGGTCCAGATTCTCACCATGCGCCGGATCCAGCTGGCGGGGAACCGTCCGCTGGGTCTGGTCGGCGGGGCCACGGGGCTGATCGGTGACCCCAAGCCGAACTCGGAGCGCACGCTGAACGCGCCCGAGGTCGTCGGTGAGTGGGTGGAGCGGCTGCGCGGGCAGATCGAGCGGTACCTGGACTTCGACGGTCCGCACGCCGCGACCATGGTCAACAACCTGGACTGGACATCGGGTCTGTCGGCGATCAGCTTCCTGCGGGACGTCGGGAAGTACTTCCGGGTCAACAAGATGATCGCCAAGGAGGCGGTCGCCCGGCGGCTGAACTCCGACGCGGGCATCAGCTACACCGAGTTCAGCTACCAGATCCTGCAGGGCATGGACTTCCTGGAGCTGAACCGGCGCTACGGCTGCACCCTGCAGACCGGCGGCAGTGACCAGTGGGGCAACCTCACGGCGGGTACGGACCTCATCCACCGGGTGGAGCCCGGCGCTTCGGTGCACGCCCTGGCGACGCCGCTGATCACGAAGGCCGACGGCACCAAGTTCGGCAAGACGGAGTCCGGCACGGTCTGGCTGGACGCGGAGCGGACGACACCGTACGCGTTCTACCAGTTCTGGCTGAACGCGGACGACCGGGACGTCTCCAAGTTCCTGCGGATCTTCAGCTTCAAGTCCCGCGAGGAGATCGAGGAGCTGGAGAAGCTGACCGAGGAGCGTCCGCAGGCCCGCGCCGCGCAGCGCGCGCTGGCCGAGGAGCTGACGACGCTGGTCCACGGCGCGGAGCAGTGCGCGGGTGTGGTCGCGGCGTCGAAGGCGCTGTTCGGCCAGGGTGAGCTGGCCGGGCTGGACGCGGCGACGCTGGCGGCGGCCCTGTCGGAGGTGCCGCACGCGCGGGTGGCGGAGCTGGCGCCGATGGTGGATCTGCTGACCGAGGTCGGGCTGGCGCCGAGCAAGTCGGCGGCCCGTCGGACGGTGAAGGAGGGCGGGGCGTACGTGAACAACGTCAAGGTCACGGACGCCGAGGCCGTACCGGACGCCGGGGAGCTGCTGCACGGGCGCTGGCTGGTGCTGCGCCGGGGCAAGAAGAACCTGGCCGCGGTCGAGGTCGCGGCGGACGCGGGTTCCTGATCCGACGCCGGACAGCGGTACGGCCCGGTACG